>JAJONK010000056.1 GCA_021323355.1 Deltaproteobacteria bacterium | reverse complement strand
TACGCCGTCAAGATCGAACAAAACCGCGTCGTAATCCCGGGCCGAGAGTGTGACGACCGGAGTTGTACTAGTCATGCGCTATTCTCTGGCGTGAAATGAAATCCGAAATCCGAATATCGAAATCCGAAACAATTTCAAAATTCGAATATCAAATTAAAAAACGCTAATGACGTGTTTGAAACCTTCGTATTTTTATTATTTGAGTTTGTATCGAGCTGCGGATTTAGTGCTTCGAATTTTCCGCCCGGGCGCTAGCCCCCTAAGGAACTCTCCTTTACAGGAATCTCGACGGCGCGCTGAGATCATGAGATCGACTGACGAGAGCTGCCGTCTCCATCAGCGGGCAACATCCGGGTCTCCAGCGGCGGCGCCGGCGGGAGCCCCGTTACCTCGAGAATTTCCTGCTCGTTGAGAGTCTCACGCGCCACCAAAGCTTGGGCGAGCGCATCCAGTTGCTTACGATGCGCGCTTAACAGACGCTTGGCCTCATCGTGGCTCTCGCCAATGATCTTGAGCATCTCGGCATCAATGGCTTCAGCGGTCTCTTCGCTAAACTGCCGCGCGCCCCCGTAACCGTCTGGGCCGCTTAAATAGGGATTCTCGCGGGGAGCGAGCTGCACCAAACCGAGCCGCTCGCTCATGCCCCAGCGGGTCACCATGCGCCGGGCAAGACCCGTAGCCTGCTCGATGTCGCTTTCGGCGCCAGTAGTCTTGGTTCCGTAGACAATCTCCTCGGCGGCGCGACCGCCGAGCATGCCGACGATGCGCGCGCGAAGATAGGCTTCGGGGTAATTGTAGCGGTCGCTGTCCGGCCGCTGATAGGTAACGCCGAGCGCCTGGCCGCGCGGCACGATCGTCACCCGGTTTACCGGGTCAGCGCCAGGCACGACGAGACCGAGGATGGCATGTCCGCCTTCGTGGTAAGCGATGCGTTCCTTGTCGGCGCGGCTGAGCAGCAGTGGGCGCTCGGGGCCGAGGACGATTTTCTCCAGGGCGTCGAGGAAATCTTTGTAACGAACCTCGTTCTGCTCGCGGCGGGCCGCCAGCAGCGCCGCCTCATTGACTAGATTTTTCAAATCCGCCCCCGAGAACCCCGGCGTCGCGGCAGCAATCTCTTCTAAGTTTGCGTCGTTCGCAAGCGGCACGCCGCGGGTGTGGACTTTGAGGATCGCCTCGCGCCCGATTTTGTCCGGCAGGTTAACCACCACGCGTCGGTCGAAGCGTCCGGGCCGCAGGAGCGCTTTGTCGAGCACGTCGGGCTGATTGGTTGCGGCCAAAACGATGATGCCCTCCCGGCTCGAGAAGCCGTCCATTTCAGTGAGAATTTGATTGAGGGTCTGTTCCTGCTCGCTCGATCCGCCGATCGCTACCTGTCCCCGCGCGCGGCCGATGGCGTCCAATTCGTCAATGAAGACGATCGCGGGCGCGTTCTCTCTCGCCTGCTTGAACAGATCCCGCACCCGCGCCGCGCCAACTCCGACGATCATCTCGACAAACTCCGCGGCGCTCATCGAGAAGAACGGTACGCCCGCTTCTCCGGCGACCGCCTTCGCCAGCAGCGTCTTTCCTGTGCCCGGCGCGCCGATCAGCAGCACGCCTTTCGGAGCGGCCCCGCCAAGACGGGTGTACTTCTTGGGATCCTTGAGGAAATCGACGATCTCGACCAGTTCGTTTTCGGCTTCGTCGATGCCAGCGACGTCGTTGAAGGTAACCTTGGTATCCTTGTCCTGATCATAGCGGCGCGCCTTGCTCCTACCGATCCCCATCAGCCCGCCCATGCCGCCGCCCTGCTGCGCCGCGCGCCGGAACATCCAGACGTAAAAGCCGATGAATAGCAGGGCCGGGCCAAATCCAAAGAGAAGCGTAGACAAGGGGCCGCCGCCTTCGTCGATTGGTTTAGCGCTGATCTCGACACCGTTGTCGATCAAGAACGACTCCAGCCCCGGATCGACAAAGGCCGGCAGCGTAGTCGTGAAGTTCGTTGCCGTTTTCGGCGCGGGGCGGGGAGTCGCGCCGCGCTCTCTCGGCTGTTTGGTTTCCTCGCTGGCGGCCTCGCTTTTTTCCTCCTTAGGCGGATAGGTGACCGCGGTCTTGAAGCGGCCGCTGATCGACTCACCCTGGCTGTAGATCGACTCGACATTGCGCTTGCCGATTTCCTCTTTGAACAGGGTATAGGGGATTGTGACCGGCGCTTCTGGGCTCGGAACGAGAAGTCTCATCACTAGATAGTTTGCGAGTAAAATGCCTACGAACCAGAGCCAGGTTCTGCCGGGCGGCATCTTCCACTTCTCGGCACTCTTCGCGTCTCCAGGCTTATTGTTGGGCGACTGAAGACGGCTGGCTGGACCGGAGTCGCCGCGCCTTGTCTGCTGCCCCGTCGAACTCATGGAAACCTCCTACCAATACCGTTTGCCTAACGACAGGCAAAAATCCGTGCAATAATTGACGACTATCATTCACATCCCATGACAACAAGAATAATTATGCTTTTGCTCGGATCGATGCCCGACGAGTTTTGCGGATGTCGCTGATAGTGGCGTGCTCATATGCTTCTTTCCTGCTGGTCCAGGTTTGCGAGTAATCCCTAGCTCCCGCCTGGCTGCTGTGCGCACGGAGCTGCGCCCGTAATGCTCACTGGCATGGCCCTCGTCTAAGATCCGCTCATTGCGCCGCATTGAGACAAGCGACTTACCTTGATCGGTCCGTTCATAGTTGTAGGCTCAAGTATGAGGACAGACTGGAGTTAAACCAGCGTGTTCGAAATGCGGATGCGATTCTGATCGTGACAACGCCGCCGAGCGTTTTGATGCGCCGGGGAACCTCACGGATGAGGCAACAAAAGACCAGGTTCGCCGGCTGCTCCGGAATCTTATGGAGTGGACCGGGCGACTCGCGCAATGCCAAAGCAGGTAGCCGAGCTGTGATTGCCGTCAAGGAGCGGGCGAATTTTCGACTTTCGACATAGATGAAGTGATTCAGCCGCAAGTGCGATTGAAAATAAATCAATCAGATGAAGCGCCGTGTATGACAGTTTTGGCCTCTTAGTAATTGCCGATGAGCGAACATCCGGCGCACGGCCTCAGAGGAGCGCGCAGCAAGCAGAAGTCAAGTTATGAAAGGGCGAACCTATGTCTGATCCGCAATTGATTCGTTGTCCCTCCTGCGGCGCGACTAACCGAGTGCCGCTGGAAAAAATCGCTCAGCGGCTTAAACCCGTATGCGGCCGGTGCAAAACACCTTTGTCCGCGGAGACGAAACCGGTGACGATCACGGACGCCACGTTTGCGGCCGAAGTCGAGCGTTCCCCTGTGCCGGTGCTGCTCGATATGTGGGCGCCATGGTGCGGACCGTGCCGGATGGTAGCGCCCGTGATTGAAGAGCTGGCCGTGGAAATGGCGGGCCGCGTGCGTGTGGCGAAACTCAACGTCGACGAAAATCCGGCGACTGCGGCGCGCTTCCACGTCCAGAGCATTCCTACTCTGCTGGTGCTCAGGGGAGGGCGCGAAGTGGACCGTATTATTGGCGTGCAGCCCAAAGCGGCGATCGTGCAGCGGCTGGAAAGAGCGGCCGCCTAGTACTCAGGAGTAGCGCCTCACCCTTCCTCGCCGTAGATTTGTACCGAGCGGCTTCTGAAATCCCGAAGACACATTTCGGTACAACCTGCAGCGCTCTGACGTCGGTTCCTGAGGTTGGATACAACAGTACTTCGCTAAAGTTTTTTCCGGACGTCAACGCGAGCTTTAAGAATTGGCTACTCGCCAGTTACACGAAAAAGAAACTACAGTCTATCAGACAGTTCGTCATCGAAGAGGGAAGAAATGTCGGACAAAGAATTACAAGTCCCACCATCTGCCGTTCAGCTACGCCGTATGGCAAAGTTGATCGGCGCCATGTTCATCACCTGCTTGACAAGCGTCGCGCCGCAGCTCGTTCAAGCCCAGGCGCCGCGCTCGCCGACGCCGGAGTCAGTCAAGGGAGTTGTTGACTTCCAGACGATTGCCAAAGGGCTCGAGCACGCGTGGAGCCTGGCTTTCCTGCCGGACGGGCGGATGCTCGTCACTGAAAGGCCGGGCCGCTTGCGCATTGTGAGTTCGGACGGGCGCATCTCCGAACCGCTCGCCGGAGTTCCGCGTGTTTACGCGAGCGGCCAGGGCGGGCTTCTCGATGTCGCGCTGAGTCCGGCATTTGATAAGGATCGGCTCGTCTATTTATCTTTCGCCGAATCCGGCGAAGGCGCAGGCACTGCCGTTGCGCGGGGACGACTTGGCGAACGCGGGCTTGAGAACACGCAGGTGATCTGGCGACAGCAGCCCAAGGTGAGCGGCTCCAATCACTTCGGGTCGCGGATCGTGTTTCGCCGCGACGGCACTCTGTTTGTAACTTTGGGAGAGCGCTTCAACTATTCTGACAGCGCGCAGGATTTATCCACTACGATCGGCAAGATCGTTCGGATCAACCCGGACGGCTCGGCGCCCAAGGATAATCCGTTCGTTGGACGCGCCGGCGCGCGCCCGGAGATCTGGTCGTCCGGCCACCGCAACGTGCAAGCCGCCGCGCTCCATCTCGAGAGCGGGCAGCTCTGGACCGTGGAGCACGGCGCGCGCGGCGGCGATGAGTTGAATCATCCCGAGGCCGGCAAGAACTACGGTTGGCCGGTGATCTCGTACGGTCGTCATTACTCTTTTCTTCCGATTGGCGAAGGCACTGCCAAGGAAGGCATGGAGCAGCCGGTCTACTATTGGGATCCGGTGATCGCGCCCTCGGGGATGGTCTTTTACACCGGCGAGCTGTTCGCGGCGTGGAAAGGTAACATCCTGGTGGGCTCGCTCACTCCCGGCGGATTGGTGCGGCTGATAATGAAAGACGGGAAAGTCGCGCACGAAGAACGCTACCTTGGTGATTTGGGAGAGCGCATTCGCGATGTGCGCCAGGCGTCAGACGGCTCGGTCTATCTTCTCACTGACGCGCGCGACGGCCGGATTCTGAGGATCAGGCCGGCGAACAACGCTTCAGGGCAAGAATTGCGACGGCAGTGAAGCGCATGAAAACCACGCGAGGTGTTCCGGGTTCATGCTATTTGAAGAAGCGCTACGAGGAACTTCGCTTCTGCCGGAGATGGCGCGGCGATCGGCAATTAAAGCTGCTGCAGAATCGAATCTTTGAACGAAAGCGAAATTTTATTCTTCGATCTGCCGTAAAACGGGACCATTTAAATCGCGTCTGTCAGGAGTCGTATGACCGAGCCAATGCTGGCGATCTTTTTCGGCCATGGCAACCCCATGAATGCCGTTGACGAACAATCGTTATAGTGAAGTTGGCGCCGCATCGGCGAGCAGACGATTAAACCGAACGCTATTCTGTCAATCTCCGCTCCCTGGTTTGTCCCGTAAATGGCCGTGACTATCAGCACTGCTGGCACTTTCGTCTGTAGCGGAGCGCAGTTACTTCGCAATTCATAAATAACAAAACAGGCGGGGCATTTTGAGGGCGTTGAACATCGGGCTGAGTTACAAGCTGCTTCCTTGCGCCGAGAGATTGATCCGCGCGGACAAAAGATCGGTCCGTGATTCCACGGCCACGATCATCACAGCAACGGCGAGAGGAGCCGCGCAACTGAATCTCTGAAGCGCGCCACGGTGCCGCGCTTGCGATATTCCTCGGGGTCAAATTCCTTGCAATAAGTCAGGTCACGCTCGAAGTCCGCTTCCAGCTGTTTAGCAACTTGCTCGCTGTAGAATACGGCATTGAGCTCGTAGTTGATGCTGAAGCTGCGGATATCGACGTTCGCCGAGCCGATCGAGCAGATTTCCGAGTCAATGCTAATTGTCTTGGCATGCAAATAGCCCTTGTCGTAAAGAAACACGCGCACGCCCGCCTTAACGATCTCTTCGATAAAGGTGTGCCCTGCCCAATCCGGCAGCCTGTTACCCGACGGCCGCGCGCTCACCATCACCTTGACGTCTATCCCCGATAAGGCCGCTTCTGTCAGAGCTTCGGCGAGGGTTGCATCAGGAAGGAAGAAGGGTGACTGAAGATAGACGTGTTGCTGCGCCGAGACCACCATCAGAGCGTAAAGCTGTCTGATCGCCGCCCACTGCGAATCCGGACCCGAGGTCAGGATCTGCACCGGGATGTTGTTTTCTTCCGCCTCTGCGGTGTCAGTGGGAAAGTGCTGGGCTTGAAATAGATTTTCCCCCACCGCATTGTACCAGTCCACCATGAACACTGCCTGCAGAATGGCTACGCTTTCTCCCACGAGCCGCACCTGAGTGTCACGCCAGCTGTCAAATCCTTCTCCGCCATGGAGGTGTTCCTGGCCGATGTTCATGCCCCCCGTATAGCCGATCAACCCGTCGATGACGGTAATCTTGCGGTGATTTCGATAACTGATCGTATGCAGATGATAGAGCGGCGAGGTCGCAGCCATTCGAATGCCGCGCGCCCGCATGTCTCTGACATAGCGATGGCCCACATGTGCCTGAGAGCCTTGCGGATCGTAAAGCAGCCGCACTTCGACACCGGCGCTCGCCTTCTCAATCAAAATTTGCTTCACGCGGTCGGTGAATGGGTCTACGCCCCAGATGAAATATTGGAGATGAATCGAGTGGCGCGCAGCCTTCAAATCTTCGATGAGGCTGGGGTAAAACGTCGCCGCATCCTGCTGGATCTCGACACGGTTGCGAGTTGTCAGCGCCGAACGAGAGTTCCGACGCACCATCATTGACAGCTTTTTACCAGCAGGATTCGCGTTCGAAAGCCGCGCCAGCTCGCTGTCCTGACGGGACAGAATCGGAGATAACAGCGGCCGCGCGTTGGCGTCGAGATCTTGCATCAGCAGCTTGCTGCGTTTGCTGAACGCCTTGTTATCTCTTCCAAAAAAAAGATAGATGAGCAGCCCGATCCCTGGAGTGAAAAAAAGCACGAGGATCCATGCCAGAGTCGATTGCGGCCTGCGGTTTTCGGTGATCACGAAAATGCTCATTACCAGCGCGTAAAGAGCCAGCAACATCGTCAGGATGGTGAAAAGATTTTCCATGAGCATGGCTGCTTGCCAGGGGCAGTATCACGGTTGCGCGCGCTACTCTCGGAACGCCGTGCTCGTTGGGGCCACGCGTTCGTTCTTGCCGGACTGCGAATTTGCAGCGCGCCAAAGCAGCGCGGTTCCTAGCCCACCCGCGACCAAAGAGGCAAGAAAAATTCCGACCTTTGCTGCGGCGAAGTCCGACTCATCGGGAAGTGCCTTGTGGGCAATGTAGAGCGACATGGTGAAACCGATCCCGGCAAGCGCCCCAGCGCCGATCATCTGACGCCATGAATACTCATCCGGCTTTACGGCGATGCCGAGGCGTACCGCGAGCGCGGCGCCGAGCGCCATTCCGATGGGCTTGCCCAGGACCAGTCCGAGGACGATGGCGGAGACCAGCCTCTCGTGTCCCTGCAGGACTACGGCGGACCAGGAGAGACCGGAGTTTGCGAGAGCAAACAGCGGCAGCACAAAATAACTCGACCACGGCTCTACCGATCGCAGCAGCTTGGAAGCCGGGGATTCGATCCGGTCGTGAATCGCATCCAGCGCCCGCAATGCCGGTTCGGAGGGGCCATGCCGCAAAACCCCTTCTTCAGCGCGGCGTAGCTCGTGGCCGATCACAGTCTCGGCCTGGGCCATCAAAGCCCGGAGGTTTCCCGGCGGTCGGGTCGGGGTCACGGCGGCGACGATGACGCCGGCCAGGGTGGGATGCAGGCCGGCACCATGCAGGCAGCCCCACAAAACGATTCCGAGCAAAGCGTACGGCAGCGGTGCATAGATGCCGCCGCGATTGAACATGACCATCACTGCGGTCGTAGCAATGGAGGCGGTTGTATATTGCAAATCAATTCCAGCCGAGTAAAACAAGGCCAGTATCGCGATGGCGACGAGATCATCAACCACAACCGCGGCGGTGAGGAAAATCCGCAACTCCACCGGCACGCGCGGGCCTAACAGCGCAATCAGCGCGATCGCGAAGGCGGTATCGGTGGTCGTTGGAATGGCCCATCCCGCGGCCAACGGACCCGGCGGCACCGCCAGCAGATATAGGGATGCGGGAAGCAGCATGCCGCCAGCAGCGGCGGCCAGCGGCAAGGCGGCTACGCGAGCTGTGGATAAACGTCCCACCGTCAGCTCGCGCTTTATTTCCAGCCCGACAACCAGAAAAAAAATCGTCAGCAAGCCGTCATTGAACCAGTCTCTTAGCGGGAGCTGAAATGCCGCGCCGCCGGCAATCCATCCAACCGGCATTTCCCAAAGCGCTTCGAAGGCCGGGCCCGCGGGCGAGTTGGTCAATAGGAGCGCTGCAATGATCATCGTTAGCAGCAGCAAACCAGTGGATGGCGCCCATCGAGCGAAATCCAGCGCCGCCGTCTGCACGCGGTGGCCGAGGGAGCCAAGCAGGGCTTCCGTCAGCGCGCTCTCGTCCCAGGGCCCTTCATAGCGGCGATTGTTGATGAAAAACGTCGGCGACACCCGCGCGCCGCTGCGCCAGACGCTGTCGATGTCCTCCTGCACCCTAACCTGCGCGCGGCGCCACGACTCTCGGCCCGGGCCATCGGTGGACGGAAGGCCGAGCTCGGCTGTCACTTCATCAAAATCTTCGGATCGAAGCGTCGGGCCACGCTTCATCAGCGCGGCGTGCGCCGGCCAGTACTCGCCGGTGGTCTCATAGGCATATTGCGCCAGCTCGGCGGCGCGCCGCGCCGTCGCGTCGCCGCTAATCGGTCGATGGCGGAAGACGTAGCGCAACCGGTCGCCGAAGCGATCGCGCAAATCGGCAATGATTTCGTCGGCCGCGCGGCAAGACGGGCAGTTATAGCTGCCGTATTCTACGAGGGTGATGGGAGCGTTGGGATCGCCTAGAGTGTGATCAGGGCGGCCATTTACCGGGGGATCGAGTCTGTTGTTGCGAGACTCGCCGGCGGCGCTCATGGTTGTACGATTCCATCAGTCGCTGGTGCTTGGCCAGTGTGTTTTTCTGTCATCAAAGTTTGTTGGGAGCCGCCGGTCTCATCTTGTGCAGGCATCCACATATCGAAATCACAGTAGCCGTTAAAAGTCTAATATCTTTGGTCGCGTATCTGATTACACGGATAGAAATAGCGGATACCGGTGAATTATATACCTTATGGAGCGCCCTTGCGGGCTAGGTTTGCCCCGTTCTGTCCCACAATCGATGCAGCTCGTGACATTCGGTAGAGCCTGCTTACTTCCGCCGATCGTTTCTGTGTATGCTAACTAAGACTTTGAAGCAGGAACAGGAGACCCATCAATGCCATTTAAGCGAATATTGATTGCCGTCGATTTCTCGCCCAACTCACTCGAGGCGTTTCGCGTCGCCGCTGACATGGCCTCTGTCCATTCGGCGTCCTTGCATCTGCTTCATGTGATTGAAGCCTGGCCGGCGGCGCCGGGGGAAGCCGCCGTGGAATTCGTTCAAAAGGCGAACGCAGCGATCGAACAGCTAGTCGCGTCCTCGCAGTCGGCTCTCGAAAAGGTGACACTCACTACCGAGGTTGCCAGCGGGCGCGCCTTCGATGAGATCGTCAATCGCGCGCGTGATTGGCGCGCCGATCTCATCGTGTTGGGAACCAAAGGAACGACCTCGCTGGAGCAAATTTTTTTAGGCGGCACCGCCGAACACGTTATCAAGGAAGCGCCTTGCTCGGCTTTAATCGTGCGAGCGGAGGGTAGAGCGTAGACTAGACAGATACGGCTGCTGTCGTGTCAACGCTCATGGGAAATGGATTTGTTTGGTTCGATCGCTTCCTCACGCTGTGGCTTCAAGCGCGCATGAAACGAATTCGAACCAAGAGGTAATCTGCTGGCAACCCAAAATATCAATAGAGACAACCAGCAGGTCTTTCTCATCCGGCATGGCGAAACGGAGTGGAGCCTCACCGGCCAGCACACCGGAATCACCGATCTTCCGCTGACGGAAAATGGCCGGATGCTGGCGAAGCGGCTGGAACCAATTTTAGCCAAGCAGAGGTTTGTCATGGTCCTAACCAGCCCGCTTAAGCGCGCCAGGGAGACCTGTGAACTTAGCGGGCTGGGCGCTGCCGCGCAGATCGACAACGATCTAATGGAGTGGAATTACGGCGAATACGAAGGATTGACGTCGCGTGAGATTCGCCAAAAGGTCCCAGGGTGGTTGCTGTTTGAAAACGGCTGCCCGGGCGGCGAGACACCTGAGCAGGTGGGTGACCGTGCTGATCGCATCATCGCCAGAGCGCGTCGCCAGCAAGGAAACGTCGCGCTCTTCGCCCACGGCCACTTGCTGCGGGTGGTTGCGGCGCGCTGGTTGGGATTCGCGGCGGGTGTCGGGCGTCATTTTCTTCTTGATACTGGGACTCTGAACATTCTCAGTTATTATCAAGGGATCCCGGCGATCAAGGAATGGAATCGGGCGATCGAATAGTCGAAGCTGCGCGCTATCGGGCCGTTTTCGAGAACTATGTAGCAAATTCAATTTAGGTAATTTCGCCAGTGCATGCGCAGCGCGACACTCGCAATGCGCTTTCGTTCGATGAAGCCGCGTGTTATTTAGCCCAGGAAGGAACATGGGCACGACAGTTTTTCGAACATCGATTAAAGATATCGTCGACATCCAGTTAGTTGAAGATAGCATCAATCGTTTATCCTGGCGCGACTTCGGCAATGGCCTGTCAATGGCGCGATTGGCGAAGGAAGGCAAACGGGAACTGGTGCTTTATCGAATCGCCGGCGATGCCGCTCCCGACGCTTTCGTCAAGCATGAGCATCTGGGCGGAGAGTTTTATCTCGTGTTGAAGGGTAGGATCGACGATGAAAGCGGCCGATTCGATAAAGGCGATGTCGTGTACCTGGACGCACATTCGGTTCACACGCCGCGGGCTATCGGTGATACTCTAGTTTTGGTGTTGTGGCCCGAAGGTGTGCGACTCGTCTCCGAAGAGAAGGCCCAATGAATTTGCTGTGGGAGGTTAAATGAAAACTCTAGGCTTTATCGGAACCGGCGGCATGGGCAGTGGTATGACTGCCAATCTGATCAAGGCAGGACACCGGTTGGTGATTCATGATTTACGCCGAGAACAATGTAGCAGCTTGGAGAGCCAGGGAGCGGTGTTCAAGGAATCACCCAGAGCGGTTGCCGAATCCTGTGACATCGTTATGTCTATGCTGCCGTACAACGAAGCGGTGCAGGCGGTTGGTCTGGGTAATGGCGGGCTGCATCAGGCAACCGGCGGGGCCAAGCTCTGGATCGACTTCAGCAGCATCGACAAAAAAACCATTGTTGATGTCGCTAATCAGCTGGCTCAAAAGGGGTGGACGGTTCTCGATGGCTCGGCCGGCGGCGTCGAAGAAGCGGCGGCTGCAGGAACTCTCTCGTTGTGGATTTCCGGTTCTAAAGAGTTGTTTGACGAACATCAGCCGGTATTTAACGCCATGGGTAATAAAGTCATCTACGTCGGCGACCTCGGTAATGCCAAACTGGTGAAAAATGCCATGGCCATGTTTGCCGCAGTGCAGCACTTGAGTCTGGTGGAAATTGCCGCCTGGCTAAAAAAGGGGGGACTTTCTCCTGGATGCCCAAAGACGTGGGATTCGGATTGGACATGGCGCGTCAGATGGAAGTTCCCATGCCATTTGTTGCCTTGGCCTATCAGATGTTTTCAATTGCTCAAGCTACGGGGACGGATGGCTACGAAGCCACTGGAATCGCCTGCAACGTCTACGATCTTATCACTGGGAGGAAGTCTGAATTAAAGTCATAGAACCGCGGCATTTCACCGAGTATTTCGGGGCAGTGGCCGCTCTCTCGCTAGTCGAGCCCGAGCTGGCGTCCCATCGGGACCGCAACCTCAGGTTCTGTAGCTTGTTCTGGAACTTTCCGGCGTCACGCTGATCGAGCATTCTTCAAGGTAGCTGCGGCTTGATGCGCGTCTATCGCAGCCGTCAGGAGGTCTTCATGTATTTGCGCACGCTGATGATATTGGCCGTCTTGGGGCTGATAGCGGTTTTTTCGGCGCTAAATTGGAGCGCTTTTATAGCACCAACGGCGCTCTCTCTAGGATTTACATCAGTTGAAGCGCCTCTTGGGTTGATTTTATTGGCGATCGTAGCGCTGTTAACTCTTCTCTTTCTCGTTTACATCACTTATTTGCAATCAACCGTTCTGCTGGAGAGCCGCCGCCATGCACGCGAGCTGCAGTCGCAGCGTGACTTGGCCGAGCAAGCCGAAACCTCCCGTTTCAATCAATTGCGAACCTCAATGGAGACTGAGCTAGAGAAGTTGGCCGGTGATATGGAGCAATCAAAATCTCTGCTGTTAACCAGATTGGATCAGCTCGAGCGCGACTTGCGGGGAGCTTTAGAACACACCGGAAACAGCTTGGCGGCTTACATTGGCGAACTTGAGGACAGGTTCGACAGTTCTTCAGGTAAATCGACATAGTTAAAGCGCCGCTCTCGGACGATCCGGCGCATTGACCTAAACTTGCCGGCGCTGCGGTTAGCTAGGGTTCTCGTTGACTTGAAACCCGATAAACCGTTATAAATGATCGTTATAACGGTGTTTTTCAACCGCTTTCCCCGTATAATCGAGCCGTGCTAAGTCATCGTCTGCGGCGTGTCAGCGCCTGAGCGGAAGAAAATCAATCCATTAAGCCACCCATGCGAAATTACCTTGCGGGTTTGTTAACCCGAGCCATCGAGAAGACATCGAAGGCGGGAGATCTGAGTTTGACAGAAATCCCTCCTTTGGTTTTTGAGCTGCCAAAACAACGGGAGTTTGGCGATTTGGCGACCAACATTGCGATGCACTGGGCAAGGACAGCGAAGAAACCGCCGAGACTCATCGCCGACGCCATCGTCAAGAATATCGAAGACCCGGAAGGGATACTTCAGCGCATCGACATTGCCGGTCCGGGTTTTTTAAACTTTACCTTTTCGAAAAAATTTTATTACCAGCGTTTGCGCGATCTGGTGGCTGGTAAGGATGCACAGCTGGATCTTGGACATGGGAAGAAGGTTCAGATCGAATTTGCCAGCGTGAATCCGACCGGCCCTTTACATGTGGGTCATGGAAGAGTCGCGGTGATCGGCGATGTGCTGGCTCGGTTGCATGAAGCCACCGGCTTCAATGTCGAGCGGGAGTATTACGTCAACGACGCCGGCAATCAAATGGAGAATCTCGCGCTGTCTGTGTATGCGCGATATCGCGAACTATTCGGCGATACATTGGAACTTCCCGAAGGCGGTTACCCTGGAGAGTATGTCAAAGACATTGCCGCGGAAATCAAGAATCAACACGGCGATAAGCTTCTCAGCCAGAGCCGAGAAGCTGCAGTAGAATTTTTTCGCCGCTATGGCGGCGATTCTCTGCTCCATACGATCCGGCAGCAGTTGAGCGCTTTTGATATTCGCTTCGACTCTTTTTTCAGCGAAAAAGCCATGCGAGAGCGAGGCGAGATCGCTGAGTCAATCAGGTTGTTGCGCGAGCGGGGCTTGGTTTACTCCAACGATGGCGCTGAATGGTTTCAGTCCACCGCCTTTGGCGACGATAAGGACCGGACGGTGATCAAGAGCGATGGCGAGCTCACCTATTTTGCTGCGGATATCGCCTACCACCGCAATAAGCTCGAACGCGGCTTTGGCAAACTCATCAACGTCTGGGGCGCCGACCACCATGGCTATGTGCCGCGGTTGAAGGCGTCTCTCCGCGGACTAGGTTACGATGACAGCATCTTGCGCGTTGTTCTCGTGCAAATGGTTCAACTCACCAGAGCCGGCGAACCCGTTCGCATGGGTAAACGCACCGGAGAATTCGTCGCTCTGCAGGAAGTTTTGGACGAAGTAGGACGAGATGCGGCGCGCTTCTTCTTTCTAATGCGCAAGGCCGATAGCCACCTCGATTTTGACTTGGACCTCGCCAAACAGCAGTCGAGCGAGAATCCGGTATTTTATGTACAGTACGCTCACGCTCGCGTCGCGAGTATTTTCGAACAGGCGCACAGGAGCGGAATTGTCTGGAATGCGGCAGATCTCGGGACAATCGCGGTGGAGCCGCTGCAACTGGCTGAGGAGATCGAGCTCATCCGCCGAATGGCTCAATTCAATGATGTTCTGGAAGAGAGCGTCCGAGAGCTCGAACCGCACCGCATGGTTTTTTTTCTGTTGGATTTAGCTGGAGAATTCCATCGCTACTACAATCGGACTCGCATACTCTCCGAAGATCGAGAGTTAACCCGGGCGCGCATGTTGTTGGCGCACATGGTCCAATTGACCATTCGCCGCGGCCTGACCTTATTGGGCATCGATGCTCCGGTGAAGATGAATGCGCGATCTGACCTCGAACGGTGACGATCGCCACGTTAACACTAAAGGAACGGCATCTATGGCAGAGAATCGCAAGGGAAAGGATAAACGCTTCTACTTCAGCCGCGGCCAGTTCCTCCTGCTGGGTTGCGGCTTTAGCGTTGCTTCCATGATCGTTTTCTTTTTGGGCATGTTGGTGGGCCAGGGGATGGAAGAACGGAAAATTGTCAAACCGGCCGAGCCGGCGATGAGAATTCCCATTAGGCCGACGCAGGGGGCCAACTCAGGGACTGCTGCTTCGAAGGAAGAAATAACTTTTTATGACACCTTGACTAGGCCGGCTCCGGCGCAAGCCCGGTCCGAAGAAGAAACGCGAGAAGCCAAAAAACCCGAGAAAAACTCTAAAGCTGATTCCAGAGAAATTAGAGTGTCGGCCAAGCAAGAGGTGGCATCAGTGGCCAAACGGGCTGAGGACAAGCCCGCGCCTGCTGCCAGCAAACCTCGGCCTGCTGAAGTTGATGCTAAGGAATCTCGCAAGCCCTGGACTGTTCAAGTCAACGCATTTCCGGATGAAAAGTCCGCCAAAACCTGGGTTGATAGGCTCAGGGATAAAGGCTACAACGCCTACTTATCTGAGTCACGCAGTCAGGGAAGAGTCTGGTATCGAGTTCGAGTGGGCCGTTTTGAGTCACGTGAAGAAGCCGAGAAAACACAAGAAGCTTTGAAAAGAAAGGAACACTTGGCCAAAGCGTTTGCCACGAGCAGATGACTGAAGATTCAGGCGATTATGAATATCCGAGAAGCGATCGAGAGATTGGTCAAACGCAATAACCTTTCCGAAGAGGAAACCGTCGATGTCATAAATCAGATTATGACAGGAGAGGCGACACCTTTGCAGGTGGCATCCTTTCTCACCGCCCTCCGTATGAAAGGGGAGACCGTAGAAGAAATTACCGGCGCGGCGCGGGTGATGCGCGAAAAGGCCCATCGTGTTCAAGTCGGTTCTAAAGTTGTGTTGGACACCTGTGGCACTGGCGGGGATCAAAAAGGCACTTTCAATATATCGACAGCTTCGGCCTTTGTCGCGGCGGGAGCTGGAGTCGATGTTGCCAAACATGGCAACCGTTCGGTGTCGAGCCAGTCGGGAAGCGCCGATGTGCTCGCCGAATTGGGCGTTAAAGTCGATGCTCCCAGAGAATGCGTTGAAAGCTGTATCCAAAAGATCGGCATTGGATTCTTGTTCGCCCCGTTGCTCCATGAAGCGATGAAATATGCCGTGCAACCGCGCCGCGATATCGGTATACGAACGATCTTTAATTTGCTCGGGCCGCTCACCAACCCGGCTATGGCAAACCACCAATTGATCGGCGTGTACGACGGTGAGCTCGTTTCGGTGATCGCCCACGTGTTAAGAAATCTGGGCAGCGCGCGCGCCATGGTGGTTCACGGCATGGAGGGGTTGGATGAGATATCGCTGTGCGGTCCGACAAAAATTGCCGAGTTGCGCCATGGCGAAGTCAAAGAGTATACGCTCGAACCGGAGAAGCTAAATTTCAAGATATATCCTCTGGAGGCTCTCCACGCGAGCAGCGCCAGCGAGAGCGCCGCGATAATCAAGCGCGTTTTCGAAGGTGAGAAGGGGCCTGCGCGGGATGTGGTGCTACTCAACAGTGGCGCAGCATTGTACGTCAGCGGGAAAGCCGAGACTTTCGAACACGGCATCCGGGTTGCGGCAGATTCCATCGATTCGGGAAAAGCGCGGCAAAAGCTCGAGCACTTGGCGCAACTGACCAACGCCGCATAAGGCTTATGCCTGACTTTCTCGCCAACATTGTCGAGCATGTGCGCGCGGTAGTTGAAAAGCGGCGCAAGCAAACTCCGCTGGCGGCGTTGCATGAGCGGCCATTGTATCATCAACCGACCAGGGGCTTTGCCCGGAGCCTGAATGGCCCTACCCGGCGCATCATCGCAGAGATTAAACGATCCTCACCCTCGAAAGGTTTGATTCGGGCCGATTTCAGTCCGGTGGTTATCGCCAGAGATTATGCCGATCATGGCGCCAGCGCGATTTCGGTGCTCACCGAGGAACATTTTTTTCAGGGTAGTTTGACATACCTGGAAGACATTAAAGCCGCGGTTAAGGTGCCGCTGTTGCGAAAAGATTTCATCATCGACCGTTACCAGGTGTCCGAGGCACGAAGTTATGGCGCCGACGCAATCTTGCTGATTGCCGCGTTGCTGGAGCCATCACTTCTGCGCGAACTGCGGGAAACAGCGGCTGCTTTTTCGATCGATAGCTTGGTCGAAGTTCACAATGAGGAAGAGTTGGAGCAAGCGCTGCAGGCGGGCGCGGAAATAATCGGCATCAACAACCGGGATCTCAGGACCTTTGAAGTCAGCTTGACAACTACGGAGAAGCTAGCACCGCGAGTTCCCACCGGTACTCTGACTGTTTGTGAGAGCGGTATCGACGACGCTGAACAAATCAGGCAAGTCGAACGGTGGGGCATCCATACCTTTCTCATCGGCGAATCTCTCATGCGCGCCCCCAGTCCGGGTGAGAAGCTTCAAGAGTTGCTGCGATCCTAGATTCGTAAGAAAGCAGCCCGCAATCTAATATTGCTTATGAGATTGACCCATCATCAATGGTTAAGGTAAAAGTCTGCGGTATTACAAATCTGGCGGATGCCGAGAAGGCGTTGGAATATGGCGCCGACGCGCTGGGTTTTAATTTCTATCCGCCAAGCCCGCGCTATCTTGCGCCGGATGAGGCTCGCGCCATCGTGCGCCAATTGCCGGCGAGGTCATGTAATGTCGCATTGTTCGTCAACGAGGCCAAAGAGCGGATCAGGCAGATTTTAGCTGCCGGCGCGCCGCCTGACGGGCAATCCGGGTATCAAGGAGTCCAATTCCATGGCGAGGAGAGTCCCGATGATTGCAGTGGCTGGGGCATCCGAGTGATCAAGGCTTTTCGGCTCAAAGATAAGCATTCTTTGGATAAGATTCAGGACTTCCCTGCCGACTATTACCTACTCGACTCTTGGTCGCCCGGATACGGCGGCTCCGGCGCGTCATTTCCCTGGGAATGGCTGGAAGGAATCGATACTGGAAAAATCATTCTGTCGGGCGGGCTAAATCTCGACAACGTCGCCGACGCTATTCGGCGGCTTCATCCCTACGGCGTTGACGTCTGCAGCGGCGTAGAGGTCCGGCCCGGTGTTAAGGATCATGAAAAAATCAAACGCTTCATCCGCGCAGCTAAAGAAGCTGCCTGACCGACGCGGCCATTTTGGCCAATATGGCGGGCGCTACGTCGCCGAAACACTGATGCCGGCTCTCATGGAGCTGGAAGCGGCTTACGGTAAGGCGCGTCGTGACTCCACCTTTCGAAAAATGTTTCATCTTCACCTGCGGGAGTATGCCGGTCGGGAAACTCCGCTCTACTTTGCTGAACGGCTCACCGAGAAATTGGGTGGGGCCAAGATATATCTAAAACGGGAAGATCTTTGTCACACCGGCGCCCATAAGATCAACAATACCATCGGCCAAATTTTGCTGGCCCGGCGAATGAAAAAGGCGCGAATTATCGCGGAAACCGGCGCGGGGCAGCACGGCGTCGCCACCGCAACCGTAGCCGCGCGATTCGGCATGCAATGCGAAATTTTCATGGGAAAGGAAGACGTCGCTCGGCAGTCGCTCAACGTTTTTCGGATGAAGCTTCTTGGCGCGAAGGTGCGCGTCGTCGAATCCGGCAGCAAGACCTTGAAAGACGCGATGAACGAAGCGTTACGCGATTGGGTGACAAATGTTTTCGACACGTATTATTTGATCGGTTCCGTGGCCGGCCCTCATCCATACCCGATGATGGTGCGCGATTTTCAGTCGGTGATCGGACAAGAAGCGCGCCGGCAAATATTAAAACAGGAAGGCAGACTCCCTGATTGCCTGGTTGCATGCGTCGGCGGCGGCAGCAACTCCATGGGATTGTTTTACCCGTTCGTCAACGATCGAAATGTGCGGATGGTCGGTGTCGAGGCAGCCGGACGCGGGCTGAGAAGCGGCAAGCACGCGGCCTCGGTCCTTGGCGGCGAAGTGGGTGTGTTGCATGGCAGTAAGAGCTACATATTGCAAGATGATGCCGGACAAATCCGCGAGACCCATTCGATCGCTGCCGGGTTGGACTATCCGGGCGTCGGACCCGAGCTGAGCTATTTCAAGGATCTGGGTCGAGTGGAGTTTGCGTCGGCGACCGATCGCGCGGCGATGGAGGCGATCCAGTTTCTCGCTCAGGTTGAAGGAATCATCCCCGCGCTGGAAAGCGCTCATGCCATCGCTGCCGTGATGCAGCTCGCGCCGCGGTTAGGGAAACGTAAGACAATCTTGGTTAATTTATCCGGCAGGGGTGATAAAGATATGGGCACCGTGGGAGATTACCTGGGAGTGAAATTGTAGGCACTCGCGGATTGTGCTTGCCACAGATCTTAGCGCCGCAGAATCGCCGCCCAGTAAGCTTTCAGCTCAACCTAACAACTTGATTCAGGATGAGTCGAATACAAAAAAAATTCTCTCAGCTTAAAAAGGCCGACGAAGCGGCGCTCATTCCGTTTATCACGGCCGGAGATCCGGATCTCCAGACCACGCTTGCAATAATGCGCGCCCTTGAAGCGGGTGGAGCCGATTGCATCGAGCTGGGAATTCCTTTCTCCGATCCGACTGCGGACGGCCCGACGATCCAACGCGCGTCCGAACGCGCGTTGAAAAATCACCTTACTCTCACCCAGATTCTGCAAATGCTTCGGCGATTCCGCTCCACTTCTGAGATTCCGGTAATTCTCTTTGGTTATTTCAATCCATTTTTTAGATTCGGCTTAGAAGAGTTTTCCCGCCAGTCGGCGCGAGCCGGAGCCGACGGTGTTCTCTGTGTCGACCTGCCGCCGGAAGAGGGCGAGGAGTTGAAGCGTTGGACTGACGCCGAAGGAATGGACTTGATTTTTCTCTTGTCTCCGGCCAGCGGCAAGGCGCGATTAGAACTTGTGGCTCGAAAGGCCCGCGGTTTTATTTACTACGTATCCGTGACCGGAGTCACTGGAGCGCGGCGATCCCTGGATGAGCAGCTGCGTTCTCAGATAGCCCAAGTGCGACGGATGACGTCGATTCCAGTCGGTGTTGGATTCGGCATTTCCACTCCTCAGCAAGCCGCATGGATCGTTAAATTCGCCGATGCGGTGGTTATTGGCAGCGCGCTGGTTGAAACTATCGAGCGCGCCAGCGGGAGCTTGGCCAAGGCCCAAGCCGCCGGAGATTTTGTCTCGAAGATCAAACGCGCGATGAAAAGATCCCGCAGTAACGGTCGAAAACGCTAGAGCCCCGATTCCTACAGGCACCCTCTCCCAGGTGAGTATCATACCCTATGGATGCCTACCTAGAAACTCTGAATCGAATTTATAACCTGCGCGGCGGCATTATCGATTTGCGCCTGGAGCGGATGGAACGGGCGCTGGCGCTGTTTGATCATCCGGAGAAAACATTTCCTTCTGTTCACATTGCCGGCACCAACGGTAAAGGATCGACTGCCGCGATGCTGCATCGAATCCTCTGCTGCGCGGGTTATCGCACCGCGCTGTATACCTCTCCGCATTTGGTCTCGTTCACCGAACGCATGCGCATTGGCGACGAAGAAATTACGCCGGATGAAGTTGTCGCGCTCGCCGACGAAATTTGGCGCCGAACAGAGGCGGCTAATATTCTCTTGACGTTTTTTGAAATCGTAACGGTGATGGCATTGGTATATTTTGCCCGCCGGCAGGTTGACCTGGCAGTGATCGAAGTCGGGCTTGGCGGTCGATTCGATGCCACTAATCTAGTTCGCTCAATCGTATCCGTCATCACGACTATCTCTAAAGACCATGAAGCTTTTCTCGGCTCTGATCTAGTTTCCATCGCGCGGGAGAAGGCCGGCATCATCAAGAAAGGGGTTCCGGTCGTCTGTGGTTCTCTGCCGCCGGAAGCTACGGAGGTAATCGAGGAGATAGCTCATAAGAACCAAGCTGCAAGCTACCGATTGGGACAAAACTTCACTTTAAAGTTGAAAAGTAACGGCGCTTTCGACTATAAGAGTGCGAAATGGAATTTGCCGAATCTCACGGTGGCGCTGCGCGGCGCGCATCAAATTCGTAACGCCGGTGTTGCCACTGCGGCGCTGGAGGTCGTTGACGATCGCTTCCCCGCCAGCGAGGTAGCAATACGTTCTGGTTTGCAAAATGTATCATGGCCTGGACGGATGGAAGTGATCTTAACGGATCCGACCGTGATCATTGATGGCGCGCATAATAGGGAAGGCATTGACGTTCTAATCGATGAACTTCGCCAGTTGCGGGGCGGCCGACGAATAAGAATGTTGTTTGCCGTCATGGAGGATAAAGACTGGCGATCCATGCTGGACACCCTGGCAGGGGTCGTGGATGAGATCGTTTTTACTCGAGTCAGTCAACTGGAAAGGAGCGCTGACCCGGGTCAGTTGCAACAGCAAGTGGCTGGCAAACTGCAGTCTCAGGTTATTCCGGATCCCCGTTTAGCTGTCGAATCCCTCGTCCATAGCGCCGCACCCAACGATGTGATCGTCATCACAGGATCGCTTTACCTGCTTGGCGAAGTACGCCCTATGCTCACAACCATGGCACAGACAAGACAATCTGAGCACAGTAACCGCAACTGAGTTCTCCCGGCCGTAGAAAATGAAGCTAGGAAAGATTCTTCTCATCAATATTTTCGCCCTGTGGTGTTTGTCGGCAGGCGCAGGTTATGGGCAGGCACAAACAATCCAGCGAGGTAGCGGCTCGGACGATCAAATAAACGTGACCGCTGACAAGTTGACGGTCAGCGAAAGCGGCGCTCAGATCGAAGCCAGCGGCAACGTCGAGATCGAGCGCCAAGGAACCACACTTAAGGCCGAACAAATTAACGTAAACCGGACCACTCAAGACATTGAGGCGACAGGAAAGATTTCGCTGGACGATCCCGAATGGAAAATAAATTCCGCGGATTCGATACGGCTAAACCTGGGAAACGAAACCGGCGAAATTACCAACGCCGACCTGTTTATTGAACAAGGGCACGTCAGCATAAGCGGCCGCCGATTTCAGAAGTTGGGCGGCCAGACCTATCACGTTGATGAAGGCTTTTTTACCACCTGCCTGTGCGAATCGGGCCCGGCGCCGTGGAAGTTTTCAGCTGAACAACTCGACCTGACAGCGGGTGGCCTGGGAACGGTCAGAAACGGCTATTTCTATATTTATGACATCCCGGTTTTTTATCTCCCTTACGGGTTTTTCCCGTTGAAAACCGAGCGGCAAACCGGTTTCCTGTTCCCAAAACTCGGCACTTCGACGGAAGAAGGTTTCCGTTTTCAGCAGCCTTTCTTCTGGGCTCTCTCTAAAAGCACCGATACCACATTGGCGTTCGATTATCAGAGCTCGGCGCGCTACGGTTTTTTGAACGAATTCCGCACGCTCTTTGATCGTGACTCCGATTTCCTCTTACAAACCAGTTATTTCAACGAAAGATGGCGCGACCAGCGGTCCATTGCCGATTCGACTATCGCGGACCCGGAGATCCCTATTGATCGATGGGGAGTCATGGGAACGCATCGTTATGACTTCGCTTCGAACTGGCTGACCTATAGCGACATTGCTGCTTACGGAGACGATCTGTTTACAAGAGAGTTGGTGGAACGCTTCGACCTTTCGCCGACCACGCAAGGCGACATCCGAAGCAGCCGTTATGCCACTTCTAGATTCGGGGTTTTCAGGAGCTGGGGAGACACTCATCTACAAGGCGAATGGAATTTTTATC
>JAJONK010000520.1 GCA_021323355.1 Deltaproteobacteria bacterium | reverse complement strand
CTGATTATTGTTGCAGCGCCGGCGGTTGCGCATGAATATCTGGCGCAAAGCATGGCAGCACATCTCCGAGACGGCCAATCTATTCTCTTAAATCCCGGCCACACTGGAGGCTCGCTGCATTTTGCCAACGTGCTCCGACGATGCGGCACTAAGGCCGCTGTCAGACTGTGCGAGACTGTGACCCTGACCTATATTTGCCGCATGGTGAAACCGGCCCACGTGGAAATCTATCGGCGTACAACGAATCTGCGCTGCGCCGCTTTCCCCGCGGAGAACACCGACAATTTGATCGGCGAAATTCAGAGTATTTACCCCAATGTTACAGTTGCTCAGAACGTGCTTGAAACGGGTTTGTCGAACATCAACGCCATCATGCATCCGGCGGGAATGCTCGGCAACGCGGGTTGGATCGAAAACACCGCTGGTAATTTTCTGTATTACCGCGAAGGAGTAACCCCGGCGATCGCGGCGTGGATTGAAGAGGTCGATAAGGAGCGCTTGCAGATTGTTAAGAGCCTCAGGCTTAAGCCGACACCTTTCATCGATATTTTTTATCAAGCTGGGCTGACTTCGGCTGAAGCACGGGCTAGCGGTTCCATTTATCGCGCGATTCATGAAAGTGAGCCTAACTTCAAGATCAAGTCCCCGGCGTGCCTTGATCACCGTTACCTTCATGAAGACGTTGGCTATGGCTTGGTGCCGATGGCCGAAATAGGCCGGCTTTTTGGTATTGTAACTCCGGTGATGAACTCGTTGATCAGGCTGGCTTCAGTAGCTAATGGAATCGATTACTCAAGAGAAGGTTTAACTCTGGAGAAAATGGGACTGGCAAACGTCCCGGCCGAGAATATACCGGCGATTTTGCAGGATGGATTCTAGCTAAATGGCAAGTTTTCGCAAAATTGTGCGGGCTGCTCAGCAGAACTTAGGCGCAGTCCTTGTGATCGTGCCCGTGAACGTGATCGAAAATCCGAACACGAACACGTACCGCGAACACGAGTTCGAGCGCCCGCTAGGAAGGTGGTTTTATGCGGGTCGGCTTATGCTTTGACGGATTTTATTCAGTTCAGGAGATGATTGAGCTTGCCCGACTTGCCGATGAGGCTCGCCTGGAGTCGCTTTGGATGTCCGATCACCTCTGCTTCAGAGATTCTTTGACCACGTCGATGGCTCTGCTCGCCTCGACACAGAGGATCAAGGTGGCGCCCGCGCCCATGAGTCCGTACTCTCGCGCGCCGATCATATCCGCCATGTCGCTCGCGACTATGGAGGAATTTGCGCCAGGGAGAGTGATTGCCAGCCCGGGAACTGGAAACGCCGCCGCACTGAAAGAAGCCGGCATCGAGTCGCCTCGCCCTTTGAAAACGATGCGTGAATACGTCGACATCCTTCGTCGATTGTTGAAGGGAGATTCAGTTGATTATAAAGGCGAGATGTTTCGGCTGAACGGTCCAAAGATGGGGTTCGGGCCGTCGACGCCAATTCCAATGTATGTCACTGCGGTGCGTCCGCGCATGCTTCAGCTGGCGGGTGAAATCGGCGATGGCGTCTTGCTTTCGGGCGGGTGCTCTCCGGCATATATCACGCGGTGCATTACCGAAATCCGAAGCGGCGCGGCGAAAGCTGGCAAATCGGTCAACCAGGTAGATGTGGCGGGTTTTATCACTGCGGCGGTTTCAGAGAATCCGCGTGAGGCTATCGACGCCAACAAGCTTTTTCTCGCGTATATCTTTCGCAACACTCACCACGCCGAGAACATTCGGCTCGGCGGCGGCAAAGTCGACCAGGAGGGATTGGCCGCAGCGGTGGGCAAGCGAGATTGGAATGGGGCGAAGAAATATATCACCGACGAGCTGGTTTTTGCCCACTCCGTAGCCGGGACTACGGCACAATGCGGCAAACAGTTGGAGGGATTTGTCAAAGCGGGCCTGAGTCTACCGGTTCTATTACCTATGGGCACCCAAGCAATGAGAAAAAACGTTGTCCGCATGGCCGCGGCGATAGTCGCTTAATTCCGAGGTTGCTTGAGGATCGCTCTATAACATTCAAAGGATTTCAGGGTTCTCTTCGGTCCGATAGGCCGAATCCACTTCAGCGGCAGTGAGCGATAACACCTTTACTTCGATTTTGATATGTATCTTCATTATTGCTTTTAGGGGACTGCTGCGACCTTGAGAGATGGCATGGTTGAGCCAAGTGCCCACGAATAATGAAGCAAGAATCACCGCTTTTCTTGACTTAGGGGCTTCCGATATATACTTATTACCCCTGCTTAATCGTTCTCACTAATAAGGAGGTTCCATGGGTTGGAAAATAAGCCTGAGTGTCATTCTCATAATAGCTTGGCTGTCGGTTGGCAATGCGGTGGCGCAGCAACCAAACATCGAGGCCGCCAAGAAAGAAGGCAGAGTCGTTGTGTATGGGGCCCAGGTTCCTCAGGCCATGAAACCGCTCCATGCGGCATTCGAAAAAAAATACGGCATCTCGGTTGAATACTGGCGCGGCTCGTCGACAGGGGTATCGGAACGGGCGCTCACAGAATGGCGCGCCGGCAAACCCGGCTTCGATGTCGTCGAAGGCAATCGCGGTGTTCAGCTGATCATGCGCGACGACGGACTGTTCGACGATCTTGCGACTGCCAAATGGACCGGCAAGATTACCATGCCCGATCCCACGCGCCACACCACCACGGCGCAATTTTTGTGGAATCTTAAAGAGTTTAAAGGAGACAAATGGTTGGATCTGGTCAAAGCGTTGGCCAACCAAAGACCTCTGCTTGTCGAATCCCTGGCGCCGGTGACGACCACCATCATCAAGGGCGAAGCTCCGGTGGGCATTACCTACATCAAGTACGTCAAGCAGTATAAAGGTCCGGTGGGTTACGTGTTGATGGACAAGTATTTGAGCGATCCGAACTACATGAGCCTGAGTGCCAAGGCGGCCAATCCAAACGCGGCTAAGCTCTATCTCGAATTCATCACTTCGGCTGAAGGTCAAAAGCTGGTGGCCGAAGAAGGGGAGTTCGTGCTCTATCCCGGAGTGTTGCCACCCATCAAGGACGCGGAAAAGGTCGCTCCCAATATGATCTTCATGGAGAATCCGTCCGAGGAGGAATTCAAGAAGCTGATGACCGGTACCTTCCGGGAGATCTTTTTCAAGAGGTAACCAGGCATCTGCTTGTACGATGAGGTAAAGAGGGCGGGCCCTGCGTGAATCGTTGCGAGGCCGGCCCTCTTTCTATTTATGAGTCCAGTCAAAGGTAACGCCTTAACAGATTCCTCAACTCGGAGTCGGCTCTTGGATCGCCCCCTACGGGCTTTTCGGAAAAATCCGGAGCTCGGGGTGGTTATGGTAGTCGGGATCGTCATCGCTTACCTGAGCTTGTCACCCACCTTGATGCTGTTCTACGGCAGCTTCCGCAGCACACCATTGGGCGTGCCGGGCGACTTCACCCTCGGCCACTATATTGGTGCCTACACGGATGCGCAGACCTATCAGCTGCTTTTAAACTCATTTGTATTTGCCAGCGGTTCGGCGATACTTTCGACGGTGCTGGCAGCCACCCTGGCATGGATTTCGATACGCACCAATGCGCCGTTCAGAAGAGTTTTTGAGCTGACGGCGATTGTGCCGAACGTCTTTCCGCCCGTTATGCTGGCGGTATCGTGGACCGTGCTGCTGAGTCCGCGCACGGGTCTGATTAACCGCGTGCTGATGGACGTATTCGGTCTCGCCGACGCACCGTTAAATGTGTACTCGATCTGGGGCATGGTGTACGTCGAAGCATTGATCACGACGCCGTTGGCGTTTTTGCTGATTTCAGCGTCGCTCTATTCGATGGATCCGTCGCTGGAGGAATCGGCGCGCGTCGCTGGATCGACGAATATGCAAACCGCCCGGCGTATTACATTTCCGATCATTCGTCCGGCGTTGCTGGCGGCAACGATGCTCAATTTTGTTCGCGCTATCGAGAGCTTCGATACGCCGGCGATTATTGCCCTGCCGGCGCGCATCGAAGTGTTCACCACCAAGATCTACCGCGAGGCGGTGGGCGCGTTCCCGCCGAACCAGAATCTGGCCGCGGCGTATGCGGTCTCACTGCTGATTATCACAATGCTTTTCGTCTACTTCTATCGCCGTCTCACCATGCGCTCGGAACGCTACGTTACGGTCACCGGACGCGGCTACCGGCCAACCATCATCGATCTCGG
>JAJONK010000519.1 GCA_021323355.1 Deltaproteobacteria bacterium | reverse complement strand
CTCTCGTAACAGAAGCGCTACCGGAAAACGCTTTAACAGCTTAGCCACTGGAGCGACGCCGCCAGCCGACGTTTCGCCGGTGAGGTGATTGCGCCAACGGCCATCGGGGATTTCGATGGTAGTATCGCCCCACTCTCCGGCGAGCTTCAAAGACAAACGCGGCACCACCGTGACTGCGCGCTGGTTGCGCGCAAACGCAACGACGTGCACGCTCTTTGCTCCGGCTGGCGTCAACGCGCGGTAACTATCCTGCGGCTGAAATAGATTCCGCTCGTCGCGTGCTTTGAGAGTTTGCCGGATCAACCACAATTTAGGCAGACCCGCCTCCGCCCGGGCCCATATCTGCTCGGGTGACATGCATTTTATCTCGGCAAGCAACCGGCGCCTTAATTGATAGTCGACCGGGCGTCGGTTGTCGGGATCGACCAGACTTAGATCCCATAGTTCAGTGCCTTGGTAAAAATCGGGAATACCGGGGGCGGTGAGTTTAATCAGTGTCTGCGCCAGTGAATTGATCCGGCCGGGCTCGATCAGCGGTCCTACGAAACGTTCCAGACTTTCTGTGAACTCGGAATTATTCATGATGCCTTCGACGAAAGCTCGCAAAGCATCGTCGTAAATCGGATTCGGATCGGTCCAGGAAGTTTGGGCCTTGGCCTCGCGGGAAGCTTTTTCCATGTAGGCAAGAACGCGTTCGATTTCGATAGGCCAGGCGCCGACCAGGGTCTGATAAAGCAGGTACTCGGTATTTCGATCGGGAAAACTCTCGCGGCGATAGCCGCCGTTGAGCTCGGCCCATCCTCTCACCGCCTCCATCCAATGCTCTGGAATCTCTGAAAGCAAATTGATGCGCGCGCGCACATCCTCGCTGCGCTTGGTGTCATGTGTCGAAGAAGCCAGCATCGTACGCGGCCAGCGTGCCTGGGCCTCGGCGCAGGCTGTGTGGAATTCATCCGGAGAAAGGCCGAAGTGTCCCGGATCGCCGCCCACTTCGTTTAATGAAACTAGGCGGTTGAAACAATAAAAAGCGGTGTCTTCGAGACCTTTGGCCATCACCGGCCCGGTCAGTTGCTGCAAACGCATCACCCACTCAGTCTCGAGCTGGCCGCGGTGGCGTAGGAGAAGAATGCCGCGAAAGAAATCGAACAACTCACTATCCAGGTCGGACCGGCGCGCCTTGGCATCATCGATGGTGCGGTTGATGATTCGCGCATCCTCATCGCTTATAACTCCCGCTTCAGCGCGCACGTAAGTTCGATAAATCGGGAAGCACGCGATCAATTCGCGGAGCGCCTCGTGCAGCTCGTGTCGCGTGTAGTCGCGATGCCGGCGATGTCGCTCGCAAATATCAACCAATAAGGCGGTCAGACGGTTGAGATCGCTGGCCAGAACCTCGCGCAAGACGAAATGTTTTTTGTCATGCACAAGCGCAGCAAAGTCCGTGGGCTCGCCGGTGAACTCGCCGTAAAACTCGGTCAGCGCCGCCTCTGCAGCCGGATCGACAAAAAGATTGTTCAGGCGATAGATAAAGTCGTAGCCTGTGGTTCCGGCTATCGGCCATGATTCGGGAAGGCTTTCGCCAGGCTCGAGAATTTTTTCGGCTGTGATCCACGCTCGCGGGCACGCCGTATGCAGGCGATCAAAGTACTGTTCAGGATCGCGTAGCCCGTCCGGGTGATCGACGCGGACACCGTCCAGCATCCCGCGATTAAGCCAATCGAGGATGAGCGCATGGGTTTGCTCGAACACCTGCTCGTGCTCCGACTGCAAACCCGCCAGTGTATTGATGTCGAAGAAACGCCGGTAGCCGAATTCGCGCCCTGCCGTGCGCCAAAACGCCAGGCGATAGTTCTGGCGCTCTAGTAGCGCATCCAACTGATCGGGATCCGAATTCACCTCAGCGACGATCTGATCGAGAGCCCGGGCGACTTGCGGCTGCTCTTCACAGAGCCGCACCAACTGGCCTCGCAGGACCTCTTTGTTGCGGTGCCGCCTCTGCACCGCGGCCCAGTCAGTCGCCGTTGACGGCGGCAGCTGACGCAATGCCTCAGCGATAAATGCTAAATCGTCCGAATCGCACCGTCGCGCGGCATTGGCGACTAGCTCATCCAAAGAGCGCGGCGAAACCGGGAACACATGATCATGATAACGGACAATAAACTGCCCGCCTTCTCTTTGTAGCGCGAATTCGCCTTTTTCAAGCACTCGTCCGTAATGATCACCCAGCACCGGCAAAAGAACCGTGTTACGCAGCTTGGCTTCGGGCGGATCCCAGTCGACGTCAAAAAATGCCGCATAGCGGCTCGAAGGCCCGTTCTCGAGAACATCCCACCACCAGGGGTTTTCTCTGCCGCCGATGGCCATGTGGTTGGGCACGATATCAAGCACCTGCTTGAGCCCATTTTCTTCGAGCGCGGCGCATAAGCGCGCATGACCGGTGGCCCCGCCGAGTTCCAGGTTAACCTGCTGCGGGTTAACCACGTCATAACCATGCGTACTGCCCGGAGCTGCTTGCAGGTAAGGTGAACAATAAAGATGGCTGATGCCAAGTTCAGCCAGGTAATCGGTGATCGCGGCGGCGTCGGTGAAGCCGAAGCCCGGGTGCAACTGAATGCGGTACGTAGCCCGGAGATCAGGTGACACGCCGCAGCACCTTCAGCGATCGCGCCTCGACACCAACTTCCTCCCCCGCCTTGTGCGACTCCTGTTCTTCCTCCGCTCGTGTGGCGGCGGTGTCCAAAACCACCGTCCATTCTTTGCCCCAATTTTCTTTCGGGAGAACAAAGCGCAATGGTTCATGGTGAGCATTGAAGAGAACGTAATAGCTGTCATCGACTATCCGCTCGCCGCGCGGGTCCGGATCA
>JAJONK010000518.1 GCA_021323355.1 Deltaproteobacteria bacterium | reverse complement strand
ATGCGCATCCCGGGTGAAGCAGCTTCGGTCATGACCTGTATCGACGGTTACGAGATGACGCGCAAAGGACGGGCCGGCGCCGCTTTGGCCATTGCAGCGGTGGCTTCCTATATAGCCGGTACCGTCAGCATCGTTGGTCTCATGCTTCTGGCGCCGCCGTTAGCGAGCTTTGCGCTTCGCTTCGGACCGCCTGAATATTTCGCTCTTCTGCTTCTCGGCCTCCTGGCTTTGGCATACATGAGCGGCGGCTCCATGCTCAAGTCGCTGGCTATGGCAACCTTGGGGTTGCTTCTCGGCATGATTGGCATCGATCCGATGACGGGATTCATTCGCTTTAGCTACGGATTGATCGAGCTTGGTGACGGCATCGGGGTTGTTCCCGTCGCAGTCGGGCTGTTTGGCATCTCAGAAATTTTGCTGACGGCAGGACAACCGTCCACGCCCCGAGTTAAGCAGCCCCGGCTGAGTGAGCTTCTTCCCTCGCGCGCCGAATGGCGCGATTCATTTTGGCCGCTTGGTAGAGGGACGATTCTGGGTTTTTTGATCGGCATCATACCGGGCTCGGCGCATATTATCGCCTCGTTCGTCTCGTATGCGATGGAGCGGCGCCTTTCCAAACATCCCGAGCGCTTCGGCCACGGCGCCATCGAAGGAGTAGCGGGACCGGAATCGGCCAACAACGCGGCGACATCAGGAGCCTTCGTTCCTATGCTAGCGTTGGGTGTGCCTTCCGGGCCGATCCCGGCGGTGATGATCGCGGCGATGATGGTTCATGGCATCTCGCCGGGTCCTCTTTTGATCGCCCAGCAACCGGAGCTCTTTTGGGGTTTTATCGCCAGCATGTACGTTGGTAATGTAGTGCTCTTGATTTTAAATCTGCCGTTGGTCGGGATTTTCGTCACTGTTTTGAGAATTCCATATGCTCTGTTGTATCCGGCAATTCTCATTTTTTGTGTTCTCGGCGTCTACGCGGTCAACGGCAGCGTCGTCGATATTGGGATCATGACGGTGATGGGCGGGCTCGGTTACGTGCTGCGCAAGTTTGACTTCGATACCGCGCCGGTAGTATTGGGGCTTATCCTGGCGCCTATGATGGAGATGAGCTTTCGCCAGTCCCTGGCGATGTCATCAGGCAGCTATGCTATTTTTCTTGACCGGCCGATTGCCTTGGTGATGCTAATAATTGGGTTGTCGATGATACTATTAGGAGTTCGTCCGTTTCTCATGAAGCGGCTGGATTGGCGGCAGCGGCTCGGATTCGCGACAAAGGACAGCACCTGAATATCGTCTATGGGAGGTGAAAAATGACAAACAATCATAGTCCAGCTATTCTGCCGCGGTCGCGCTGGGTTCACTTTCTTTCAATTTTGTTGGTTCAGTTCTTCGGTCTGACCGCAGAATCTGCGGCCCAAGAAAAATACCCGAACCGTCCGATTACCATCGTGGCTCCGTTCCCTCCCGGGGGGGTTGCCGATCTAACGGCTCGGCCGGTTGCCGCCGCGATGGAGAAGGTTTTGAAAAACCCGGTGGTGGTCGTGAATAAGACTGGAGCGGCGGGCGCTGTCGGAATGTCTTCCGTCGCCAATAGCAAGCCTGACGGTTACACCCTGCTCATGGCTCTCTCCAGCATTTCCATTATTCCAGAGGCGGATAAGCTCTTCGACCGCAAACCGGCCTACACGATGGACCAGCTCATTCCGATTGCGTTGATTTCCGCTGATCCGACGATTTTCGTCGTGAGCGCGAGTCGGCCGTGGAAAAACGTTAAAGAATTTGTCGAAGATGCCAAAAAACGTCCGGCGGATATTTCTTTTTCTTCCTCTGGTGTGTACGGGACGTTGCACATGGCTATGGAGATGCTCTCTCATTCCGCAGGGATCAAGCTAAAGCACGTTCCTTATGCCGGAGCGGGCCCGGCTCTGACGGCAATCCTCGGAGGACATGTCGACACGCTCGCCTCAGGACCGGCAGTGGTGATCCCACACATCAAGGCCGGCAAGCTGCGACCGCTGGCGGGTTGGGGCGCGAAGAGGGTCGATTCGCTTCCCGAAGTGCCGACTTTCAAGGAGCTCGGATACGATGTCGAATTTTACATCTGGGCCGGGATGTTCGCGCCAAGAGGAACACCGGCTGCCGTGATGAAAACCATTCGTGACACTGTCAAGCAGGCGGTAAACACCTCCGAGTTCAAATCGGCCATGGAAAAACTAGAGACGCCAGTTGCCTATCTTGACGCGCCCGAGTTCCAGAATTTCTGGGACAAGGATGCCAAGATGCTCGCGAACGCCATCAAGCGCGTGGGCAAGGTGGAGATCCCCGAAGCGAAATAAGGCGGCAAATAAATTCGCTGGCGGCCATCGATGCTCTGAAAATCGAAACACAAGAATGCTGATGTGAAATTTCACCCGGCACGGCAAAACGCTCCAGTTGGTTAGCGGCAGCAAAGGAGGACTACTAACAATGAAAGCTCGATCGAATCTATGCCGGTTCTTAATGACCACGTTATTACCTCTCGTGCTTCTCGGGGGCGTAGCGAACGCCCAACAGCTTCCTAAATCCGCAGCCATCGGTTCCAACCCGCCAGGGTCGCTGTTTTACGCGTTGGCTAGCGGCCTAGCCAAGGTGATCAGCGATTCAACCAGCGTTCAAACCCAGGTTCAGCCCTACTCCGGCACCAGTACATTTTTACCCTTGCTCGATTCCGGTGAACTTGACCTAGGCGTCGTCAACGCGGTCGACATGGGTCTCGCCTACCAGGGACCGAAGCGTTTGCAGATCGGCGGCAGAAATCCGTTCCCGCACACGCCCAATTCTCGCCTAATCATGCGAGGCTCGCCGTTGCGCAGCAGCTTGATCGTCAAAAAGGACTCGCC
>JAJONK010000055.1 GCA_021323355.1 Deltaproteobacteria bacterium | reverse complement strand
GACCGCCGCGAGGGTGGCACCGAAGTCAGTGGACCGCATCGCTGGATTGTTGATGCCAACTGGAAAACCGCCGCAGAAAATTTCGGCGGTGATGGTTATCACATTTCTTATACTCACGGTTCCGCCCGAGAACTCGGAGTCGACACAACATCGAGCTCGACACGCAAATGGAACAAAGGCTGCCAGATTGCCTGCGGTAACGGTCACATTCTTGTTTCTTGGCTGACGCCACCGGATGATGCCGGCCCGTGGTTCGCGCAACCGGACGAAGATTTACTCAATTACATGAAAGACCACGCCGGCGAGATCGAGCAGCGACTCGGTAGGGTTCGGGCGCGGCAGATTTCTCCTTCGGCCGGTACAATTTTCCCCAATTTTTCTATCCACTGGCTTACGCGTACGATCCGTGTGTGGCAGCCACGCGGTCCCGACAAGATGGAGATCTGGAGTTGGGCCATCGTCGATAAAGCGGCGTCTCCCAAGATCAAGGATGTGATGCGTTTTGTTTCGCAATACCGCTTCAGTCCCAGCGGCATTTTCGAGCAGGATGATATGGACAACTGGATTCAGGTCACCGGCGCCGCCAAGAGCCTGATCGCCAGGCGCTATCCGGCCAATTACCAGATGAGCGGCGGTGAAGAAATTGTCCACAATGATTTACCTGGCCGACTGGCCAGCCGGTTTAGCGACAACAACCAGCTGAACCTGTACATGCACTGGGCCAAAATGATGGAGGCAAACAGCTGGAATGAAATCGCCGGCACCGAGCGGGCATAGGATGAACCACGACCTGCGCCACTCGATCGAAGATTTTTTTTTCTATGAAGCCGAGTTGCTGGACGATCGTCGCCTGCGTGACTGGCTCGATCTCCTAGCTGATGACGTGCACTACTGGATGCCGGTCCGTTACAATCCTCTGGAACGATCGGCGGACTTGAAGGACGAGCTATCGAAACCCGGCGAGGCTTATTACTTCAACGACACTAAAAATGCGCTGAAGGTGCGAGTCGAGCGAGTTTACGCGAAAAACGCCTGGGCCGAGATGCCGCCATCGCGAACTCGTCACCTCGTTTCCAACATTCGGGTCAAGAAGGACAGCGGCTCAGAGATTGAAGTTCAATCGAATTTTTTATGCTACCGAACCCGTATGGAGAAGGACCAGGATCTCTTCGTCGGCACCCGTTATGACTTGCTGCGCAGGGCCGACGACAACTTCAAGATTGCTCGACGAAAGATCATCCTGGATCAAGCCAATTTGGCAGCAAAAAACATCAGCATTTTTTTGTAAATCCGGAACTTCTCGATCAACTCATTGGCGTTATCGGCGCACTGGCTTCGTCGCCGGTAGGAATGTTCATAGCAAGCGGCAATCTGTGGTCTCAAGCAGATAGAAAGGATCGCTAGTAGCGCGAGGAAAGAGCTCTTTGCACGCGCTCGCATGTTAGTTTCGGACGCCTTTGCTATAGGAGCATCGTATGGAACGCGAAATTGAACGGCCAGACGATTTATACAAGTGTGTGATCTGCGGCGCGAAGTTCGATTCGCGAGAAGAACTGGAGCAGCATGAGAGCAAGTGCGCGAATAAACAACCAGCTTCCTAGTGCTCTCTTGAGCTGTATTTCCCACGTCAGGACTGTTCCCGCGCCGGGGACATTTAGAATCCAACCGAACCTAAACGTGAGCGCGAAAACTCACTCGTTCTGATCAGCGCTTTGATCGCACTTCGATTTGACCCTCACGGACGCGAACCTCCAGCACAGGTTGAGGATGCACCGCTGGTCCATTTACAACTTTGCCGCTCTCGAGTGAGAAACACGAGCCATGCCATGGACACTGGACTAGCGTACCCTGCAGCTTGCCCTCAGAAAGAGGGCCGCCACGGTGCGAACACATTTCCGCGATCGCGTAAATCCGCATCCCTCTACGCACAACCAGTACCGGCATGCCACCGGCATCAACGCGGCGCAGCTCGTTATCGGACAGCTCCGATTCAGCAAGAACCGGGAAGAAATCCTCCGGCGGCGAAAAACCCGCCGTATGGTCGACGCCGATCCTTTCGCCATAAACCAGATGCCCGCCTAGATATGCAGATAGGTTAGAGATCATAAAACCGGCCATCGCAAATTGGCGTCCGGCTCGACGGGAATGAACTCGTCGAAGGCAGAGCGAAGTCACATAGCAGGCAGTCGCGGCTATGTTCAGCAGGCCATGCGCAAGACCGATGCGCCGGGGCCGGTCGCGGCCAACTTTCGACCAATCGGCCAAACCGGTGACAGCCGCCGCTGTTGCCCCGACGAGACCGAAGACAATGGCGGCATCCGCTTTTCGGGCCATAGCCATGCTCCCGCTTGCTTGTTCCAACAGGTCGAACACAGCCGCCGCTGTCCAGGAGCCGATAGGCACATCCGTAAGCACCGCGTGCAGCGGATGTCCCAGCCAGGTTCCGTGCAGGATGTTGGCATATGTTGGACCGATGGAACCGTCATCATCGAGCGCAGCTGCAATCGTTGGTTGCAGTTGATCTGCAATAGGCTCCAGCCACCGCTGCTTTTCGATCAGTCTGACAGGCAGGCTCGTCGACATAGTCTCCTCCTGGTGATTCACGATTGTTTCAGCTCGAGGGGAGCAAAGCTCGTACCACTAGACAGAGTCGGCGTGCGGCTAATAGTTAATAGCAGTGATGCACGGGCCGAGTTCCATTCCGACAGGCAATTAGTATATGAATGCTTCTTAGCCGCAGCAAAAATACGACTTCAGATGAAAAGACCGCTTGTTCGAAAGACCAGCGAGAAAATTTGCACCATGGTTCGTGGTTTTTAGGCACGGGCATGGATCTGGTGGAATATGAACGCAGATGCCCTGTTCACTTTCGCGAATTCAAGCTCACTGCTTGTTCTGATTTCAACACAAAACAGACGGCTCAAAGTATCCGCGCATATCTAATAAACGGATTAAAAGCGCTTGTAAACTACCGGATTAAAAAATTCCGGGCCAAAAGCCTGAGGAGTTCCCTGTCTCGCTGCTCCGGAATCGCCGTACACCGTGTGGGGTAGGTTCTTCATCGCAGGATCTGCATGTGTCCGCTTTTTGCGCGGCTATTCCGATTCACTAATCACGATCTGGTTCGATAATGCGCCTATCTGCGGCGACGAGACCTCGACGACGTCACCGATCTTAAGAAACAGATCGAGCGGTCGTTTGCCTTCGGATCGCCGCGATTGGTCGGCAGCGGTGCCGGCGGAAGTACCGCCGGCGATGACATCGCCCGGCACGAAGGTGAAGTCTTGGGAAAGAAATTCCAACACCTCGCCAAAGGACCAGATCATTTCTCTGGTATTGTAACTCTGACGCACAACCCCATTGACCCGTGTCTCGACATCGACGTTCTGCGGCTCCAATTCGCCAACGACGATGCAAGGTCCCATCGATGCCGCGCCATCGAAGTTTTTCTGTAAATTATAGCTGACTGCCCGGTCTGTTCCGCCGCCGTCGCGGATACTCCAGTCGTGAAACAACGTAACGCCCCATACATAGTGCCGCACCTGATCGGCAGGTATGTTCTTGCCGCGTTTGCCGATCACAATCGCCACCTCGCCTTCGTAGTCGAAGTAAGTGACGCGCTTGGGAAAAGGAATGCGATCTTCCGGTCCGGCAATCTCTGCCAGCACTTTCCAAAAACCCCATTGCCCTGCTTTTTTAGCTTCACGAGCAACTTCTTCTATCGTCATGTCGGTCTTACCGAGCCGGTTGGCCCACATTCCCAGGAGATGAGCGGCGTAGTTGCCGCCGACGCAAGCGATGCGACGCTCCGGCCATGGAGCATGAAGCTTCACCCGTGAGCAGCTGTGAACCACGTGCGATAGCTCACCACCATCGTCGCAGCCGATGCCGTCAAAGTGGTCGATCACTTGTTGGGCATTTTCCAGAGCAAGCAGACCGCCCTCGATGAATGATTTCAGATCCGGCGGCAGCCGCTCGGCAGCATGTTCATTCTGGTTGCGATCGCCGCGTTCCTGCAAATACCTGGCAAATCCACGATTGAGATCGATCACACAATCGCCTGCCAACGCGCCCAAACGACGTTCCGGCCCAAAGATAACGATTTTCACTTCACTCTCCTCCGCCTGTAATTAGCCTGATGTATTCCGACAGCTTGGCATCTCACGACATTTTGTTCGAACACTTTGTTGAATCGGTTCTGTGATACATGCACCACGCCGAAGTTTTTGGGCCGATCCTCTTGAAACCTAAGCTTGAATTGCTAGTCTCGCCTGAATTACCTTCTCGCCCGCCTTGCGCGAAACGAATCCATGCGACGACGCGATTTTCTTAAATCTGCCTTGATCCTGGCAGGAGCACCCCTATCGATCCCTGCTGCGCGGCCCTTACATGGAAGCACGCTGCCGGCCCGAGCACAGCAGTTCAATTATGAGTGGCTTAAAAATCACGCGCGGCGAATTGCCTGCAGTGATTACAAAACACCCGACCAGGTGCTGCCAAATCCGCTGACTCAACTTGACTACGATGCCTATCAGGCGATTCGGTTTGGCGCTCATAGAGCCCTATGGCTGAAAGAGAATCTCGCATTTCGCGTAGAGTTCTTTCATCGTGGCCCGATGTTTAAAGAGCCCGTTCGCATGCATGAAATTGTCGATGATCAGGCAAGCGCGATACTTTACGATCCGGCGATGTTTGATTTTCGCAGGGTTCGAGTAGACGCCGGCGCGTTGCCGCGAGATCTCGGCTTTGCCGGTTTCCGATTGCATTTTCATACCGATTGGCGCGCCGATGTCGCAGCTTTTCTCGGCGCTAGTTACTTCCGCGCAGTCGGCAGCGACTATCGGCAGTACGGGATTTCTGCCCGCGGGCTCGCCGTCGACACAGCGCTCGATAAGGGCGAGGAGTTTCCGCGCTTCACCGATTTTTGGCTCCAACGGCCGGTAAACAATTCTAAGCGATTAACCGTCTACGCGCTTATGGATTCTCACAGTGTGACCGGCGCCTATCGCTTTGAGATTAGGCCGGGGGTAACCCTGATCATAGATGTCGATGCCGCCATTTACCCGCGCAAAACCATCGAGAGAATTGGCATCGCGCCGTTAACCAGCATGTACCAACATGGCGAGAACGATCGACGCATGGCCACCGACTGGCGCCCGGAAATTCACGACTCAGACGGATTATCACTGCTTACCGGCAATGGCGAATGGATCTGGCGGCCATTGATGAATCCGTCGGGAATTCGGGTCAACTCTTACTTTGACACTAACCCGCGCGGCTTCGGCCTGTTGCAGCGCGATCGCAATTTCGATCACTACCAGGATGATTCAGTATTTTACGAGCGTCGCCCGAGTCTCTGGGTCGAACCGAAAAACGCTTCCGGTAGCGGTTGGGGCGCAGGCGCAGTGCAGTTGGCCGAGCTACCAGCGCAGGATGAAACCTTCGACAACATCGTCGCTTACTGGAATCCCGCCGCTCAACCTCAACCCGGAGAGGAGCTGCTGTTCAGCTACCGGCTCTACTGGGGTTCGACAATGCCGTTTGCGCCTGCGCTCGCGCAAGTTGTCGCCACTCGAACAGGCATCGGCGGGGTCGTCGGTCAACCGCGAAAATATTTCTCCTATCGCTTCGCTGTGGATTTCACCGGAGGCAAGCTCGCCGCGCTTTCCAAAGGAGCGCAAGTGGAGCCGGTGATCAGCGCTTCGCGTGGCGAAATTGAGATTGCATCAGCGCGGCCTCAGGCCGAGATCAACGGTTACCGCGCCATGTTCGACTTGAAACCAACTGACGATAGCCCCGAGCCCATCGATCTCCGGTTGTACCTGCGCCAGGGCGGGCAGCCGTTGACCGAGACCTGGCTGTATCAGTGGACACCGCCGCCGCTCGCTGAGCGGAAGTTATAATGGTTCCGCCGGCTGCTGAAAGTTTCCACCGGACGAATCTATTTCTTTTTCGCCTTCCGGGTCGATGATTTTTTCCGCGGCACCTTGCCGCCGGCTCGGCGCGCTTCGGAAAGGCCGATGGCGATAGCCTGTTTGCGGCTAGTCACTTTTTTTCCGGACCGTCCGCTCTTTAGTTTTCCTCTCTTGCGCTCGTGCATCGCCTTCTTCACTTTTTCTTTTGCCTTCGGACCGTACTTCGCCATGTTTGCTCCTCCTGACAATTAAACTATGTCACTTTGCGGCGCGTGAATGACACCTTTCAAGTTCTAACTCGATTACTAGGCACAGAAAGAATTTCAGCTTCGGATCTCACTTTCAGCTTATTAGGTTTTGCTTTGCTGACAAGTAGGCCCGAGCAAGGTTATGAAGTTTAGACAATTGTGTTTGCGATAGGCGTGACTTGCGTCAAGCAGAGCATCGATCCCTTCCAACCGGTTATCGCATGAGCTAATCGTAGAGAATTCGCGCACACTGGTTCTCAGTCGAGTTGTTCATGTCCTGAAACATCACCTAGAAATAAACTATGAATGCAGCCCGACATATGCTCGCCTCAGTGCGCTCGCTTGGCGCCGAGCGCATACGGCTCCTCGGTATTCTTACCGGCGGCCATTTTGTCATCCATTGGTTTCAACAGTTTTTTCCAGTCATCTTGCCCTCGATCAAATCGGGTCTCGGATTGACTAATGTGGAAGTCGGCGCGTTAACCTCGGCGCAACAGATGATCATGGGGTTAGGCCAACTTCCCGTGGGCTTGCTCGCCGATTCGATGGTACGCCATCGCGCCAAGATGCTGGCCTTGTCGTTGGTAGCGATGGCCGCTGCCTATTTTCTCCTGGGTTCGCCGGTCTTCGCCTGGGCGCTGCTTGGCTCGGGGTTGATCGGTTTAGGCACGGCGCTGTGGCATCCGACTGCAGCTGCATCGTTGTCGAATCGTTTTCCAGAACATCGCGCCACCGCGCTTTCGATTCATGGCACAGGAGCAACCATCAGCGATACGATTACTCCCCTGTTTGTCGGCGCTTTGCTGGCGAGTTTCTCGTGGCAAACCGTCGCGCGTCTGCAATTGTTACCAGGCCTTTTGTTCGCTCTGGTGATCTGGCGCGCTCTCGCCGGAGTTTTCGTCGATGGCGACTCCGGTCCACGCCACAGATCAACTCAAATCCGCGAGGTAGTGGCCGTCATCGGCAACCCAGCTTTCCTGGGCGTTTCGGCAGCCACGGGCTTGCTCTCGATGGGACGTTTGGTGATTCTCACCTTTCTGCCAATCTATTTACAGGAACACCTGCATTATTCAGCCTTCGCGCTGGGGGTTTTCGTCGCTTTGATGCATGCTCTCGGCACAATTTCCCAGCCCGCGTTGGGTTTGCTCTCCGATCGCTTTGGCCGCAAAGCCGTGCTCGTCCCTTCATGCCTTTTGTTGGGCTTGTTCTTCGCGCTGCTGGCGATCGTACCCGCGGGCATTCCTCTCGCATTAGTGATCATCGCCATCGGCCTATTTTTCTATACGCTTTTCAACATTATGAACGCCGCGGTAATGGATGTCGCCGGCGCCGCCGTTCAGGCATCGACCTATGGGCTCATGACCCTCATCACCCAGCTAGTTGTAATTCCGACACCGATGATTACCGGATTTTTGATCGGCGAACTTGGCATCAAGTTCTCGTTTGTTCTAGCGGGAGTTTTTCTCATCATCGCTGGCCTAGTACTGGCGCCACTGAAACTCTACCGGGGATCTCGCGGCCGATGACCGCGGAGATGGGAAAGGCTTACCAACTTAGCCATCGAAAACCGGATATTAGCTCGGCTGATTCAATCAACAGCTAAAATTCCAATGGCTATTCGTCGCCGCGTGTTTGAGCTTCCCTTTAACGTCTGGCATAAAAATAACACGCCTTCTCTCGCTGCCATGAAAATTTCCCGCACCACGGTGTTACTGCTCTCCACGGCTGTCGTTACTATGACTTCCATCGGCATGAGCTCCTTTAGCCTGTTCCTTAGGCCCATGGAGGCGGATTTCGGCTGGTCACGGGCAATGGTGACGCTGCCTTATATGTTTGCCATGCTGGGTTGGGGCGCCGGGGCGGTTCTGTTTGGCAAGCTCGCCGACGACTACGGTGCGCGACGGGTGATTCTCGGCGGCATCCTGCTCATGGCGGCGGGATTTTTCGGCATGAGCTTGTCATCAAATGTGTGGCAGCTTTCACTCACCTACGGCCTCATGGTGGGATTAGCCATGGGCGCGTGTGGACTGGCAATCGCGTCGCTTTTGGTGTCGCAGCATTACGAGGCCAAGAGCCGCGGCCTAGCAGTGAGCGTGCTGCAAACTTCGGCACCTCTAAGCCCGCTCCTTTTCGCTGCGCCGCTCTATTTCTTGATCAACCGTTTTGGCTGGCGCGCCGGCGCGTTATCGACAACGATCCTGCTCATGGTAGTAGCCTTACCGCTGGCATGGCTGGGTGCGCGTGAGCCGCGGGCTGCAGGCAGCCAACGGGTCCGCCTGGGCTGGGGCGCGTGTCTCCCCTACTTGCGCAATCGCTCCATGCTGGTGATGTTCGCGGCGCGTTTTTCCTGCGGCGTGGCTTTCTTTCAGATTGCTCACCTGGTGGCGCTGGCCTTGAGCAAGGGTTTTACCGCCGCCACCGGCGCGGCGGCTGTCAGTGTATTCGGCGCTGCAGCGGCCGCATCGGCGCTGCTCTTCGGTTGGCTTTCCGACCGCTACGGCAGAGCCCGGATGCTTGCTCTTAGCTACGTTGTCCGTGGGGTCGGCACGTTCTTCTTATCGTTTGAAGTCGCCAACGAGCTGGTGTTTTTTATTCTGGTGGCTGTGGCCATCGGTCCGACGTTTGGCACCGTAGCCGTGCAAAACGTGATGTTCTATGAAATCGCCGGTCCACGACTTGCCGGAATAATTCTCGGCCTCAGCTTCATCGTGCACCAGATCGGCTCGGCCGGCGGCCCGATGTTTGCCAGCATCGTCTTTGACAGGACCGGCAGCTACGACGGCTTCATGGCCGTCATGGCGTTGATTCTGCTCGCCTCGGGCGCGCTCGTCTACAGCAACACCAATCGGCAGAGGCATTTTCCCGAACTGGCCTTCGGCTCGAGCCCGGCGCGTTTATAACCCGGTTGCGCCGATTTACGCATTGGGACGCCAGATTATTAATCTTGCTGATCAGGCCGGACAGCGGTGCGGCGCGATTTCTTTTCCGCCAGGTGGCGCTTATCCGCGAGCAGCTTGAGCTTGGCGCGGCGTGAGCGCTTTCTTTTTTGCCGCCGGATTCTAGCGATCTTTTGCTCTTCAGCGGCTTGGATTCCTTTGAACTTTGCCTCGATTTTATCGACCAGAATGCGGCGGGCAAGAAAACGGTTAAGCGCTTGCGAGCGCTCCTGTTGGCACTTAACGCGAATACCGCTGGGCCGGTGATGGAGAACGACGCACGAAGATACCTTGTTAACGTTTTGTCCGCCCGCTCCTGACGAGCGGACAAATTGTTCCTCCAGGTCCTGCTCTCGGATGCCTAAGGTCTGCATTCGATGCTGTAGTAGTTTCTCTTTTTCAGACGAGACCTGGTTCGCCATGATGAACTCTAAAGTAGACCTGTGGGGGAACTATAGCTGGCGGGCGGAAAAAAGCTTTTCGAATTCGCCGCCATCGAGCCAGATGCCTCGGCAATCGGCGCAGGCGTCGATAATTACCGATTGATTGATACTGCTGTAAACCCGTAAAAGCTCTGAGCCATCGCGCGGGCAGAAGCCCTTCTTGCCCTCGAGCTGTTGGTTATCGCGACCGCGGCGCAGCGAGGCTACCTGGCGAGCATCTTGTTCGAGCAACTGGCTGAGCTCCCGGGCATCGAACCAAATTCCGCTACAGGACGAGCAGCGCTCGACGGCCACCCCTTCTACTGAAAATACATTCATAGTCTCAGTACGGCATTTTGGACATTTCATGAAGCGGATACTCACACACTTTCTTGCAGAGAAATTGTAAACGCTAAAGCGGCGGGAACAACCCTGCGAAGCATTCAATTTTCATACGCCGCATAACTATCAGATTGAGTTAAGAAGGGATACGAATTTAGATAAAATTCGTCCGCGACCGGGCGCATGCCGAGCGAAACCCGCATCGTCATTCCTACCATTGGGTACTCGTCATATCGGATGATGGACGAAAACCCAATTCCCTAGGAACGAATTGCTTCTTTACTTCTGTATTCACCATAAATCAACGGCGCTGTCGCCCTGAGCTGACGCGCAACAGTTGCTTTGTTTGTTTCCCAACGGTTGGGGGTTCAATCGGTGATCTTTGTGGTGCGATTACTTTTTATATCAGTGCACAGCCAATGTTTCTGACGTTCGACGACGTCTAATCATCAAAGAGGGGAACGGTGGGGTTGATTCGTCCAGCGCGAACTTGGTCGGAAAGAGTCGCTCACTGCAGGATAAACCTGCACTGAAGTGCTGCCCGTGAGGCAAATTGAGCGCTCCAAAGTAATTTAGACGCCGTTAAACCATTATTTATAAAAGTAAATCGTTTTCAGAACTTTACTGGCATTATTGTTGCGTTGCGCCACCGTTGCTACCAGGATAGCGTTTCGCACCATTCTGTCTCTCTGACGCGGTTTTATTTTTCAATAGGAGAAACACCAGTGAATATGCCGCTGCCGCAACTTTTCAAACCTTATCCTGAAACCTTGGAACCT
>JAJONK010000517.1 GCA_021323355.1 Deltaproteobacteria bacterium | reverse complement strand
GTCGTCGACGCGGAATAGTAAAGGCGTCCGATGGGATTTAGATTATCTTCGACCCGGTCGTTGGCGTACGGTTCGACGAGCATGATAGACCCGTTTGGCGACAACGCTTCGCGCGCATGGCGCGCCGCGCCCACTGGATCTCCCATGTCGTGCAAACAATCGAAGAAACAGATCAAATCGAACCCTTGCGCGGGATAGTTCTTGGCATCCGCAACCTCGAAGGTAACACAATCGCCGACACCGCGCTTTTTAGCGTTGGCTCGCGCGGCCTCGATCGAATCCGGGTGAATGTCGAAGCCCCAAAATCGAGATCCGGGAAAGGCTTCGGCCATGATGATCGTCGAGTGTCCATGGCCGCAGCCGACGTCGGCGATCTTAGCCCCGGCATTTAACTTCTCCGTGCCGTTTTCCAGAGCGGGTAGCCAATCTGAAACTAACTGGCCCTGGTATGCGTTTCGGTAAAAAGCGGCGACACCTCGGTACAGTCGCGGGTTGTGCTCGTCCCAGCCGATGCCTCGCCCGGTGCGGAACGCCTCGATTGTTTTCTCTTCATCGAACCACATGGACGCAGGCACTTCCCAGGCGGGCGGCAGGAAAACCGGGCTGTCCTCGTTAGCGAGCACCATTGCCTGCTCGGGGGTGAGCTCGTAAGTTTCGCTTGATGGGTGATAAACGACATAACCCGCGGCGGCTTGACTGTTGAGCCATTCGCGCACATACCGCTCGGCGCAACCAGCTAGTTTGGCGACCTCCATGGAGCTTAAGGGACCCTGTCCGGCCATTGCCCTATACAAGCCGAGTTTGTCTCCTAAAGCGACCATCACTCCGCCATAGCCGGCCGCCAGGTCGCTAACCGCTTTTTCGACAAGCTCGTTTAGCTTTTGCTCGTTGACCTTCATCGTTCTATCCTCCTAAGGTAGATTTGCTTTCACGCCAGTCAAAATAATCTCTCGAGCCTGTCCGTAGAAGAGCGAAAACGGTCAAAACAGGTTCGTTCGTGCCAGAGGGAATAAAAAATGAAGGGTGGAAAAAAATCGATTAACGTCAGTCTCTTGGCTATTCCCGAGGTCATGGCCTCGACGCTGATCGGACTCCACGACGTGTTGAACTCGTTCGCTCTGCTTTCCACTTATAATGATGCTTTACCGAGTGACCCGCCGTTCACCGTGGAAATCGTCGCGTCCAGTTCCGGCCTGACGCACACTTCCGGCGGTATGCCGATCCCGGCGGGTCGATCCATCGATAACATCGATTCGACAGATGTGATCATTGTACCGTCGGTCATCGTTGCGCGGGGCGAGTGGCTTAAAGGCAGATATCCGAGCATCGTTCGTTGGCTAACCGAAATGCATGCCAAAGGCGCGCAGTTGTGTTCGACGTGCTCCGGCGTACTTCTGTTGGCGGAAACCGGTTTATTGGAGGGCAAAGAAGCAACCATTCACTGGATTTACGCGCCGACTTTCCAAAGAAACTTTCCCGGTGTTCGTTTGCGCGTGGAGAAAGCCTTGATTGCGATCGGCGAAAATAATCAATTCATCATGTCCGGCGCGTCCACGGCATGGCACGATTTGATTCTCTGCTTGATCTCCCAGCATGCCGGTCCCACAGCAGCGCAAGCCATTGCCAAGTTTTTCGCATTTCAATGGCATGCCGACGGCTTGTCTCCCTATGTCATGTTTGAACCAGCGATGGACCATGGCGACGCGGTCATTCAAGAGACTCAGAGATGGCTCAACAAGCATTTCTCGGTGCCAAGCCCGATCGAGCAAGCGGTGCGCCGATCCGGCATCGCTGAACGCACCTTCAAACGGCGCTTCAAGAACGCAACGGGTCACACGCCCATTGAGTATGTGCAGCGCCTGCGCGTGGATGAAGCAAAGCGGCGGTTGGAAAGAACAACCGCGCCCATCGATGAAATTGGCTGGCAGGTCGGCTACGAAGACCCGACGTTTTTTCGCCGCTTATTCAAGCGTCTCACCGGGGTTACCGCCGGCGCATACAGACGCAGGTTTAGGATCCCGGAGTCTGTGCCTCTCGCAAAGATGAAAAGTGGGATTCGATTGTGATGGCGTAATTCTGTCGTGATGAGATCACCGCGATCATTTCCAGTTGCAATCCCCGCGGCAACAAGCTGTCGCTATCGGCGGAACGGACAATCGATCGCTCGTCCAGCCGCGTGCTATTTCGGCGGGATATTCGCCGGCACTTTATTGGGTATTGATTGGATAGTTCGGAGATAACGGTAGATGGCGCGAACATCCTCTTCCTTCATATTGGCATAGATGTTCCACTCCATCGGCGAGAGCGGATACTTGGTGCCGTCGGGTCTAACACCGTTCTTGAATGTTCGGACGAACTGCTCTTCGCTCCAGCGGCCGAGTCCGGTCTCCGGGTCTGGAGTTAGATTTTTGGCGTAGAAACGGGCGCCCCGCGGTCCGGGAAAGCCGGCCATTTGGCTGCGCCCTACTATCGTGCCGGCATATTTTGCCGGCACCCCGGAAAGATAAAGATTCATGTCCGATTCGCCACTGGGCGCCAACGGCGTGTGACAGCCAACACAGTGGCCGAGATGATTCACCAGATAGTTGCCTCGCTCGATGTAACTTGCTTGCTCCCAATCGGCAGGTATCGTCTCCCGTGACGAGTTAAGCGCGCACGCCGCGCCGATGAAGGTCAATGCGCCGCAAGCGAGAAAGGTTAGACGCCGCGATTTCATAGTTTACTCCGGTTATTTCTGTTGATCGTTCTGAGATACGCCCACAAGGATTTTAGATCGCGGTCGGTGATTTTTTGAAAGGCATCCCAAGGCATCTGAGCATCTAGCACTCGGCCATCCGGGGTGAGACCGGTCTTCATCGACCGGATGAAATCCGCTTCAGTCCAGTTGCCGATACCGGTTTCCCGGTCGGGCGTGATATTCCTCGCGTAGATTTTCTTCCAGCGCGGCGACGACCAGCCGGCGTTTGCCGGCGGACCGGCAGGCGGCGCGGGATTCGGCGAACCAGCGTAGTGCCAATTTTCATCCTTACTGCCATCGGGTCTTTCACGTGTGTGGCAGCCGCAGCCTTGGATCGCAGTGGCGATGTAGCGACCGCGGGCGATCCTTTCCGGTTCCGTC
>JAJONK010000516.1 GCA_021323355.1 Deltaproteobacteria bacterium | reverse complement strand
GCTTGAACAAGCAAGATCGGGCCATGGTCAGGTGGTCGGTGTTGTAGGAGAACCTGGTGTTGGTAAGTCACGGCTGTTCTTCGAGTTCATCCACTCGCACCGAACCCAGGGGTGGCTGATACTCGAAAGCGGCTCGGTCTCCTATGGAAAAGCCACCGCCTATCTGCCCGTGATCGACCTGCTAAAGGGCTACTTCGATATTCACGATCGAGACGATGCGCGGAAAATCCGTGAGAAGGTTACCGGCAAGCTGCTTACATTGGATAAGACTTTGGAGTCTCTTCTGCCCGCCGTTCTCTCACTCTTAGATGTGCCTGTTGAGGATGCAGAGTGGGAGGCATCGGATCCTCCCCAGCGTCGTCAGCGTACCCTGGAAGCCATCAAGCGTTTGCTTCTACGGGAGAGCCAGGTCCAGCCTCTCCTTCTCGTTTTCGAGGATCTCCACTGGATCGACTCTGAGACCCACGCCTTACTCGACAGCCTGATCGAAACCATTCCTACGGCGCGAATCCTCCTGCTGGTGAATTACCGGCCCGAATACCAACATGCCTGGGGAAACAAAACATATTATACGCAGCTTCGAGTCGATCCGCTTCCCGCTGAAAACGCCGACGAATTCCTGGCAGCGCTGTTGGGAAACCATCCAGCGCTTCAGTCGCTAAAGCGGATACTGCTCGACCGAACCGAAGGGAATCCCTTTTTCTTAGAAGAAAGTGTCAGGGCACTTGTCGAAACGAAATTCTTAGTGGGAGAGCGAGGAAGTTATCGGCTGGAAAAAACACTGGAAGGCACACAGGTGCCGGCGACGGTGCAAGCGGTGTTGGCTGCTCGGATCGACAGACTTCCGCCCGAAGAGAAGCGGCTTCTCCAGTCCGCCGCCGTTGTTGGAAAGGATGTTCCCTTTGCGCTGCTCCAAGCCATCGCGGAACAGTCTGCAGAAGAACTTCGCCAGAGACTCACTCGGCTTCAGGCGGCGGAGTTTCTCTACGAGACGAGTCTGTTTCCTGATCTCGAATACACTTTCAAACATGCGCTCACTCACGAAGTGGCTTACGGAAGTCTTCTGCAGGAGCGGCGCCGTACGCTTCACGCGAAAATCGTCGAATCTCTCGAACAACTTTATCCTGATCGCTTGAGTGAGCACGTGGAGCTGCTTGCCCACCACGCTTCACGCGGCGAGCTATGGGAGAAGGCCGTAGAATATTTACATCAGGCCGGCAAGAAAGCGGCGAGCCGTTCTGCCGCTCACGAAGCAATAGCGTACTTGGAGCAGGCATTGCAGGCTCTCAATCATCTACCGGAGAATCGCCAGACAATCGAACAAGCTATTCATATCCGGGTCGACCTGGGACCCTTGTTGATTGTCACCCTAAGCTTTGCGGCAATCGAAGTCGAAGAAAACTATAAGAAGGCCCGCGAACTCTGCGAGCGGATCGGCAACACATCGCAGCTTTTCCCGATCTTGTGGGCACTTGCCAGAATGCACGACACCCGAGGGGAGCTAAGGACCGGCCAGAAGCTGGGAGAGCAACTCCTTCATCTAGCCCGGACAGCAGGCGATTCTTCGTTGTTACTCGAAGCTCACCACGAACTCTGGGCCAACGTGTCTATGCAAGGCGAGTTGGTTTCTGCGCGATTGCACATGGAGCAGGGCTTCGCGCTCTACGATCGCGAAAAACACAGGCACCATGCCCTTCTCTATGGTGGTCATGATCCTGCAGTATGCTGCGCCTTTCATTCAGCTGAAGTGCTGTGGCTGCTTGGTTACCCGGACCAAGCACTGCAAAAAAGCCACGACTCCGTGGAGTTGGCGCGCGAGCTATCTCACTCGGCCACGATGTCTTTTGCTTTGGCCTTTGCCGCTTGGTTCCACCAGTACCGCGGTGAGCGAGAGGCAGTTCAAGAGCGAATGGAAGAGGGCATACGGCTGGCAACGGAACAAGGGTTCGCACTTGGGCGGGCAAACGTCAGGTTCCTTGAAGGATGGCTGGTGGCCGAGAACGGTCAATGGCAGGCCGGCATAAAGCAGATGTCTAACTTTTTCATCGAACGAGCGAGAGGAGCTTCCGGACGGTGGATGGCGCATTGTAATGCTTTGCTAGCTGATGCGTATAGAAAATCAGGGCAGCCCGCCGAAGGACTCGAGATTGTCAGCAATGCACTGGTGAGAGTGGAGCAGACGGATTGCCGGTATTACGAAGCTGAGCTGCATCGTCTCAAAGGCGAATTACTGCTCATTCAGAGTGTGTCCGCCGAAGAACACGCCGAAGCGTGCTTTCAGAACGCCTTGAGGATTGCGCGCCGCCAGAGCGCCAAATCATGGGAACTGCGCGCGGCAATGAGTTTGAGTCGCCTGTGGCAGAGACAAGGCAAGCGGGACGAGGCGCGGAAACTTATTGCGGAAATTTACGGCTGGTTCACGGAAGGCTTTGACACAGCAGATTTGAAAGATGCAAAGGCACTGCTTGATGAACTTACGTGATGAAGGAGTCAACGTGAGATTACCATCCTGCAGATTCTTTTCCTTTGTAACCCGCTCGCTGACAGACGCTGATGATGATCGCACGCGGTCCTACCCGCATGCTGCGTTGAAGTTTGTTAAGCATGCAGGTTAGTTCAAGTTGACAGCAATCGCCTCAACTAATACTTTCGGTCAAGAAGAGCGGTTTGGATAATTTGCCGGCCGTGTAGGAGGAACAATGGCATACGACTTGATCATCAAGAACGGAACGCCGGGCGTATCGTCGAGATCGGACGGGTCAGCGGCGAGGCGCGCCGAGTCATCGATGCGGATGGTTTGACGGTCGCCCCCGGCATCATCGACAACCACACGCACTACGATGCGCAAGTTACCTGGGATCCGCTTTGTACTTACTCTTGCTATCACGGCGTCACGACGGTGGTCATCGGCAACTGTTCTCTGGCACTGGCGCCGGCGCATAAGGAAGATCGTGAAAATCTAGCCGGAGTCTTGTCCCATGTGGAAGCGATTCCTCTCGAGGCGATTCAAGCGGGAGTCAAATGGTCGTGGGAAACCATTCCGCAGTATCTGAATACAATCGACCAGAGGTTGGGTGTGAATGTCGCTTCGCTCATCGGTCATTCCGCCGTGCGGCGTTACGTCATGGGCGATGCATCCCAGGAGCGGCACGCGACGGACGAAGAGATTGCCGCGATGAAGACAATCGTCCGCGACGGCATCGAGGCCGGCGCGGTGGGCGTGTCCTTCGAGCGCAACCCGCGCCATTTCGACTGGGACGGACGGCTGGCGCCGACCAATCTCGCTGCTGACTCAGAGATTTTTGCAGTCGCCGGCGTGGTCGACGAAGTAGGGCGCGGCGTCATCCAGTGTGGCGGCGACCGCAAGCTCGGCACAGCGGTGGCAAAGAACAGCCGCTGCCCGGTTTTCTACGGCAACATCACCCAGGCGGCGGTGGCTCCGGACCGCTGGCGCCAGCAGCTCGAAGAAACCGAGAGCCTGATGCGCCAGGGGCACCGCGCCTATCAGTTCGTCATGCCGCGTCCCGGCGACCTGCGTTACACGCTCAGGACCGCGCAGCACTTTGATGCCATGGCGACCTGGAAAAATGTCATGTTGCTCCCACTGGAAATGCGCAAGGAAGCTTTCCGTAATCCGGCAACGCGGATCAAACTCCACAAGGAGGCGGTTGAGACGCCGATTAATCCCAACCTCGCCGGCGATTTTACCCGGCGCTGGGATTTACAATTCGTGTTCCGGCCAGCGCTGGCGAAAAATCAACATCTGCGAGGAAAGAGTGTCGCCGAGATTGCGCAGGAACAAAACCAAGACGTGCTTGATGCGTTCCTTGACCTTGCGCTGGAAGAAAACCTGGAGACCGAGTTCGAGCGGCGCGAGGTGAACAGCGACGAGGCGGCCATGAAAGCGTTGCTGACAAGCCCATACACTATCATCGGGCAGTCCGACGGCGGCGCCCACGTGGTTTTTCGCACCGATTACAGCTACTCCACTTATCTTTTGTCCCACTGGGTGCGAGAAAAGCAGATCATGTCACTGGAGGATGCGATCCGGAAGCTGACGTTCATTCCGGCATCGCTCTTTGGCTTGTACGATCGCGGTCTGGTGCGCCAGGGCATGGCCGCGGATCTGATGGTGTTCGATCCCGCAACGATCAGCCCCTTGGAACCGGGCGAGGCGCATGACCTGCCGGGCGGTGCCAAACGGCGCAAACAGCTGGCCAGGGGAATCGAGATGACGGTGGTGAACGGTCAAGTGCTCATCGAGAAAGGCGAGCACACCGGCGCTTATCCGGGCAAGGTGGCGCGTAGCGCGGCGCGGCAATAGCCCGCAAGTTCGCTCGGGGCAACTCCGGCGGGAGCTGCCAGCTCGTGCCTTCTGGGTTCTCTAACCGCCGAGCTCAGCGCGGTGCTGTCCGGCTTCCTGGTGTAATGGAATGATTGCGTTCAGAACGTAACGGCAGTTGAGAGCGAGAGGAGTGACAGTAAGCAGGCAACTCCTTGGCTCACGCTTTATCCTACTGTCACGTTGACGACTTGCTTGCGTATTTTGTATTTGCCGGCTTGCTTCATGACCTGCGGGACAAAGACTTCCGGCACATCGACGAATGATTTCTGGTTTTCGATCTGGATCTTGCCGATTGCGTTGCCGGGGATATCGGCATGGTAGGCGATAGTGCCGACCAGATCGCTGGGTCTGATCCCATGTGTCGTGCCGACGTTCAAGGTCAGCCT
>JAJONK010000515.1 GCA_021323355.1 Deltaproteobacteria bacterium | reverse complement strand
GATCAGCCGCGCCAAACCGCCAAGCACGGCTCGATAGTTTCCCAGATATCGATTGATGATTCGCAAATTGCGCAGATCATCTTCCAGGAGCTCGCGCGGATTGTCCGGCGAGTCCATCATCTCGCGGGCCATGCTGCGCTTCACATCTCTCCCCGAGCGATTACCAGCGCTGAGTTCTTGGAGCCGAAGCCGATGCAATTGCACAGTGAAATATCGACACGCCGGGAAATGCCCCGATTGGGAATATAGTTAAGGTCGCACTCCGGATCAGGCTCGTCACAGTTGATGGTCGGCGGCAGAAAATTGTGGTTCATCGCCATGATCGCGGCAACGACGCCGGCTGTGCCGGAAGCTCCCTGCGGGTGCCCGATCATGGACTTCACTGAGCTCATGGGGATCTCGTAAGCACGCCGGCCAAAACAAAGCTTGGCGGCAACCGTCTCGGTTCTGTCGTTGAGAATCGTCGAGGTGCCGTGCAGTGCCACGTAACCGATCTCGTCTTTGGCAATGGCGGCATCTTGGATCGCCAGGCTCATGGCCCTTGCCGGCTCTTCTCCATTTGGGTCGAGCCGGACCCGGTGATACGCATCACAGGTGGAGCCATAACCGAGAACTTCCGCATAAATTTGTGCTCCGCGGGCCAGAGCGCTGCGGCGCTCCTCGAGGACCAGCGTCCAAGCGCCCTCGCCGAGCACGAACCCGTCGCGGCTGCGATCGAATGGGCGCGAAGCCCGGTGTGGTTCGCTGTTGCGCGAACAGGAAACCACCCGCATCACGCAAAAGCCCTGCATGATCCCCGGCGTGATCGTGGCATCAGTTCCGCCCGTGACCAGGTGCTCTGCCAAACCGAAGCGAATCATATTGAACGCATAGCCGAGCGCATCAGTGGAGCTGGTGCAGCCGGTGGAGATGAGATGACTCGGGCCACGCAGGTCGAAATGGAGCGAGACCTCGCTGGAGACGTTGCCTGGCGTCGAGCCCGAGACATTGTAAGCGCTCACCTTGCGCATCTGGTTGGAAAAGAACAGGCGGTATTGCTCTTCGGTGAAATCCGGAGTGCCGCCGCCGCTGCCGACAATCACACCCCAGGAGCGTCTTTCTTCCAGGCTCAACTCCTGCCAAACAATTCCAGCTTCGGATAAGGCTTCCCGAGTGGCGGCGAGCAGCAGCGGCACGGCTCGCCCGACCCGGCGCAAATCCTGCGGCGGTAAATAATCCTCGGTGCGAAAATTTTTAACTTCACCGGCGATCCGGCACGACAGCTCTTCGGTAGGGAATTGCGAAATCAAATCGACGCCGCTCTGGCCGCAGCGCAGAGCCTTCCAGTAGGCCTCACGACCGATGCCGTTCGGGCTGACGGCGCCGATCCCCGTAACTACTACACGCCGTCGCGGCGGGCCACCGTTGGACACGTGCCCGTTATTGGAGCTCATATTGACTCTTTCTAGCCGACATAGTTTCCTTTCACCATAACACTACAGAGTGAGCTAACCTAGAAACGTCACATGAACTTTACGGACCGAGTCATTTTGATTACCGGCGCATCGGACGGTATCGGCAAACGCCTGGCACTGGACCTAGCAGCGCGTGGTGCCGTGATTATCGGTTGCGGGCGCTCTGCGGAACGACTTAAGGCCGTTCTTGCTGAGCTGCAGCGCATTAGCCCGCGATCGATAATGATTAGGTGTGACGTCGGTTCAAGGGAAGAGGTTCGCGCAATGGTCGCGAAAGCACTCGCGGCGTACGACGCCATCGATATTCTCATCAACAATGCCGGCATCGGCATGCGTCAACCGTTCGCGCAAATGAGCGTCGATACGATTGAAGAGATCATGCGGACCAATTATTTCGGCGCTGTTTATTGCACCCGTGAAGTTGTGCCCGCTATGATTGCCAGAGGCCGAGGCCACGTCGTTAATATCTCATCCGTGGCCGGCCACATCGGGATACTGAACATGGCCGCTTATTGCGCTTCCAAGTTCGCCATCAACGGTTTTAGTGAAAGCCTCTACCATGAGCTGAAGCCGCTGGGCATCGATGTTTCGCTTGTTTGCCCCGGTCCAGTGAGAACGAGCTTCAACCGGACGTTCGCCCAAACTTCGCCGAAGTCACCTACCTCGCTGGTTATCAGTGCTGAATCTGTTTCTCAGACCGTGATTCGCGTCATCGAGAAAAAGCGCTTTGAAGTGATTACGCCGCCGTCGGTCGCATTGATCTGCGCCTTAAAGCGCTTCATGCCCGGTCTTTTTCGCGCTATTTCGTATCGGCTCTTTCGTTCTCATGTTTCGCCACGACGTAAATCTGTGACATAATCGGTGCTCTTAGCTGGTCTACGATTATTTAGGAGGGAAAGAAACCCTGATGAAGTCACTGCTCTTAGTGTTCGCTCTGCTATTAGTCTTCAACCAAGTCGCGGTCCCAGCCCAAACGGGTCCGAAGGACGAACTTAAACAGCCGGCAACGGATCTCGACCGGGTCAAGGTCGGGCAACCGGCGCCGGATTTTACCCTTGAGGACTCAGACGGTAAAAAGATTAGCCTTGCCGATTACCGCGGCAAAAAGAATGTCGTCTTGGTTTTTTATCGCGGCCATTGGTGACCCTATTGCGTCGTGCAGCTCGGCGAGCTGCAAACCCTGCTAAACAAACAAGACAGCGCGAGATCGCAAATCCTTGCGGTGAGCATCGACAGTCATGAAGACTCGAAAAAATTGCGGCAAAAGCTTCAAGCGGCAAACAATGGCATCCAAACCTTCCCTCTGCTTCAAGATACCGAACATAAAGTGATTGACCGCTATGGGCTTCTCAACCCGGATGGCAAAGGCTGGCCTCATCCAACGACGTATGTGATCGATACCAAGGGAGTAGTACGTTGGAAGTTTACCGAAACA
>JAJONK010000054.1 GCA_021323355.1 Deltaproteobacteria bacterium | reverse complement strand
ATCACTCCCCGGGTGCATTTCCTCAATAACGATTTTGCCGCGAAAAACCCTGACGCCGTTCGCGGCTTCTTTCGAGCCCAACAACGCGCCCTCGATTATATGTTCGAACACAAAGAGGACACAGCGAAGATCTGGATCCGCCGCGCCGAGATGAAATATCCGGAGGCCGCCGTGCTCAAAACCTGGGACTATTACAATCGTGCGGCTATGACTCTGAAACCGATTCGCGGCTTGCAGGACACCATCGAGGACGGAATCAGGAACAAATTTCTGACGCAGCCGCTGACCCAAGCGGAGATCAAGAGCCTGATTGACTTGAGCTTCTTGCCGTAGATTCGCCGATCTCCTCGACTAAGCTCGGGGGGCGAACGTTCGGAGGTCGAAGATTGACTATTTTCCGGGCAAGCTGAGTTCTCGGAGCATTCCTGTCCTTCACATCTAAGGCGGGATTTGCCTCGTTCGAACGGCTTGACCGTTTAACTTGAACAAACGGAGTTTCTTACGCCCGAAAGCACGAGACTGAACGCTTGGCGTTTGGGGATTATCTTAGGTGTGGTCGTCATCGCCGAGTCCGCGGTGCGACTGGGATGGATCAGCAGTTTCTTTCTCGCCGCTCCCACACGGGCATTGATCGTGCTGTGGGAGCAGATCGCCCACGGCAATGCGCTCCGGCTGACCGGCATTACCATCTTCGAGATCGCCGCGTGCTTGTGTATCGCAACGGTGGTTGGAGTCTTCGCCGGTTTCTTACTCTGGCGTTACAAACTGATCGGCAATAGTTACGAGATGTTTCTCGCCGCGCTGTTCTCTTCGCCGGTGATTCTTGCCTATCCGATATTTCTCGTCACCTTCGGCCGGACCAGCGCAGCAGTGGTCGCGCTTTCTTCGATTTTCGGGTTGATTCCGATCATAATCAACACCAAAGGAGCCTTCCAAAACGTCAATCCGATCTTGCTGCAGGTCGGCGCCAGCATGAACCTGAATCGCAAGCAGATGTTTCGGTATATTCTCGTTCCCGCCGTTGCGCCGGCAATTTTCAGCGGCTTTAGACTGGCGCTCACTTACATTCTAAAATCCGTTCTCGGTCTCGAATACGTTGCGCAGGTTGGCGGCGTCGGCATGTGGCTGTCCGACGCGGCTTTCAAATTCGAAGTTGAAGAGGTGTATGCGGGGTTGTTGGGGACGATCGTGCTCTCAGTTGTATTTCTTTATGCGATCAATCGTCTTGAGGTTTTCATTCGGAAATAGCCATAGACTCCTCGCGGAATCTCAGGGCTAGGAGTTGACGTTGCGAATTCGGACGATTTTCAATCAAGAATAATGATGAACCGGCGGCCAAACAGTACTTTGTTCGCAGCGCAGATCCAAACGCCATTTAGCGTTCAAGCTCTGACCCTCGTCGTCGTCATCGCGATTTGGGAATTCATCGGCCGCACCGGCATCCTCTTTGACGAACTGTTCCCGCCCATGGTCGAGATTCTACAGTCTCTCTGGAGGTTCGTCACCACACCGCTGCTGTTGCCGCACCTCAAAGCCAGTTTTTATGAAGTCGGCGGCGCGCTCGCGTTGGCGATGCTTAGCGCCATCCCACTCGGGATTGTTTGGGGTAGCCGGCGCAGTTGGCTGGAAATCGTCGAACCGTTGATCCTTTATGCCGCGGTGGTCCCCAAGATCGTGATCTTTCCCGTTTTCATTTTGTTTCTGGGAATTGACGTTCACTCCAAGCTTGCGGTGGGCGCTATCGCGGCGTTCTTTCCGATTTCGCTGCTGACGATTGCCGGTATGCGCGAAGTCAAGAAAGTTTACGTCGACGTTGCGCGCACCGCCGGCGCAAGCGCGCTGCAAATCGCAACCCACGTTTATTTACCCGCCATCGCCGGTCAGGTTTTTACCGGCATAAGACTTGGCATGGGGGCGGCGGTGACCGGCGCGCTCCTGGCGGAAACCAAGATCGCCAAAGCGGGATTGGGTTTCATGATCGTCGAGTATTACGGCCAATTCCGTATCGCCGATATGTATTCGTTATTGCTATTCATCTTCATTCTCGCCGCAATCGCAAACTGGACATTGAAATTTCTCTTCTCAATCGTGTCGCCGCTTCCGCGCGCCAGTGGCGACCCCGGGATGTACTTCTAACCAGGACTAAATATCAAAGCGGAAAGTTGAATCGACCGGTCGGGCTGTTGCACTTTAGTTCGGCTCGGTTGGGGATACCGCCATCCCTGGGATCATAGAGAGCAGCAATGCTCCGCGTTTGACTTTGAACGTTTGAAACGGCGAACATCGAGCGGTTCATGTCAACTACCGAGCGCTAATGAACCCGCTCTTTTCTAGTTCTCTTAGGATGCTGTCATCGTAGAATTTTTTCGGGTCTTGTCCCTTTGCCTTGGGATTGACCTGCGCTAGCTCGTCCACCACGGAACGGAAGGCTTCGAGTGTTGGTAAAGGAACCCGCTTGAGATACTTCGTCACAGAAATGTCATAAGTTCCTTCCAGCACCTCCTTGTCGGTGGTGCGCAGGTACTTGCTCATGACATCGACAGCAAACGCTTTGTCTTTTTTTACTCGCGCGATGGATTCGACGATCGCTTTGACATAATTAGTCACCAGATCCCGGCGCTGTTGCATGTAACTGCGCCGGACGGTAATTCCGGTGGACGCATAGGGCATCCCGAGCGAGGCGATGTCCAGTAATTCACGGTAACCTTCGCGCCGTGCTTGTATGATTGAAGGGTAGGTTAAAATCGCCGCTTGAATACGGCCGCCGCGCATGGCGCTGAGAATCGATGCGACAGCGCCGATCTGCACAATCGAGACATCTTTGATCGGTTCAAGGCCATAGTGCTGAATCGCCAGCCGTGCGCCGGTATCGATGGAGGTGCCGAAGCGGCTGATACCCACCGACTTTCCTTTGAGATCCTCCGGCTTCTGTATCGACGGCGCGGCCACCAGAAACGCAACCAGACGCTCGACCGTTGTGGCAAGGGCGACGACATCGGCGCCGCCGATGGCGGCCGATGCGGTCGTGCTTCCAGCGATGGCTAGGAATTCCAATTCACCGGCGATCAATGCGCTCATTCCCTCGTTGCCGCTCGGCATTGAAATCAGATCGAATTCGAGCCCGTGTTTTTTGAAATAGCCGCCCTCGCGCGCAGCCCACAGCGGCAACATATTTCCCGAAAGCGACGTGTAGCCGGCGCGAAGCCGTCGTCCCTCCTGAGCGTGAGAGGGAGGGTTAACACAAAGAGTTGAAAGGACGAGCCCCACCGCGAACATCCAGGCGTGATTAAACCTGTTCCAGTGAGTCATGGAAAACTCTGATCTGCAATTGATGAGTCGCGAGATTGCCATCGAAAAGCCTCCGTGTCGTGCAGAACATTGTGGACGAAACTTTTGTAACTGTATTTGGGTTGTTGCGCGGCCCGACCAGCTGTTCCTTGCAAGAGCATGCTTTGCCATCTAAAGATTTGCCAACCGGCAAATAAGATGGTCATATGTTTAGCGCTGCGCACCGTGAACAATCTTATTTCAGATAGAACCAACCTTGCGGCATAGCCAGCAAAAACGTTGCAACTATTAAACAAATGCCATCAAGTAAACAAATGCCATCAAGTCAACTCATTCAATTGCTTAGTATCGCTCGAATAATCCGGCTCCGCAGTATCTCTTATCACAGCGCGTCTTTGCCCAAAATCGGCTCAGCACGATGGCTGGTGCCCTATCCTATAGCCTCAGCACCTGATCAATATTAATGAGCATCTCTTCAAAATCCCGGAGAGCGTTGAACCGCGGCGAGCCGGCGAGATGCGGGGTGATGAGCACATTGCGGAAGCCGAGAAGCGGATCGTGCGCTTGGCCGGGCTCATCGTAAAAAGTATCCAAGCCGAAACCACTTAGACGACCTGCGGCGAGCGCTTGGATCAATGCCGCACGATCGATCAGCTGAGGTTGCGAAACGTTGATCAGTAAAGCTCCGGGCTTGATCATACCTAGCTCGCGCCGGCCGATGATGCCTCGTGTTCCTTCTCCACCGGGCAGATGCAGACTGATGCAATCTGAAGTCGCAAGCAGCTCGTCCAGGCTGCAATAGCTGACCTGATATCGATCCTCCTCATCTCTATCTAACCGGTGGCGCTGCCAGTAAACAACGCGCATGCCGAAAGCGGCGGCTCGCTGCGCGACTTCTCTACCGATCTCGCCAAAACCCATCACTCCCAACTGTTGCTGGTAGAGAGTTCGCAAGCGATTGATGCGCGCCCAATTTCCATTGGGAGTTTGGCTTCTATCGAAGTGCGTCGGTGAATAACCGGCGCTGCGCAACTGGGTGACGCTGATCAGGTTGGCCGTGTCGGTTATCCTGCGAGCGAGGGCGAGAATCAAAGCAAAGGCGTGTTCCGCGGTGGCGATATTTGCCCGGCGTCTGATTGTAAGCAAGCGTACGCCCAATCGTTGGCAGGCAGCCACGTCGATGCGAGTTGCAATCGTGCCGTACTTTTGAACGATTTGAACCGAGCCACCCCCAGCCAGAATTTCTTTCTCCCCCATTGGAAAACTCTCGACGATTGCGACATGGGCGCCTAAAAGACTTGAATGGAGATCGCCCTGATCCGCCACCAGGCGAACCTCGGCCGGATAAAGTTTGCCAAACCGTGCCCGCAGGCGTTGACACCAACCTTTAAAATCCGGTTCGTCGTGCGCCATGAAGTGAGTGAAAGCCGAGAGCCGTTCGGTGGAGGTCGCGGGATCGAGGATGATCTGAACCAGCCGGAGAAAACGATCATCTTCGACAACCATAATCGGACGAACAGACGCCATCGAGCTTAGCTTGTTGCGGTAGCAGGTTCCGGATCGACCTTCAGTGCTTTAAGAAATCGCGTCAGCATGTTGTATGCGCTGATCAGCAACGTCAGCTCGACCATCTGGCGTTCTGTGAAATGAGTCCTTATCTCATCGAACACTGCGTCAGGTACATCGATTTCACGGGTGATCGCATCCGTATAAGCGAGCAGGGCGCGTTGTTTGCCACTGAATAGATCCGATTTCTGCCAATCAGCCAAGGCCTCCACCTGCGGCGGTGTGAGCCCTTCCTTCAATGCATAAGCCGGCCCGTGGGCACGCAGCACATATTCGACATCGTTCAGAACGGCGACCCGGATTACCGCGATTTCGCGGCTTTGTCCGTCGATCTCCGTGCCATAGCGTACCGCCTGATTTAGATCGAACCAGGCGCTGGCCAGCGATGGACTATGCATCATCAGACGATAGATGTTGATGAGCCGGCCGCCGCGCGCTCCCTTGATTTTACGGATCAAGTCGGAATGCTCTACTGCATCGTTTTCATCGATTAAGCGTACCCGCGCCATAAAGTTCCTTTAAAAATTCAATGGTTCGTTTGATTGACGGTTAGCTTCGCTTTGCTGGCGATCACGCAAGTTATAACTTATCGACCCAGGGTTTACGTCCGGAGAAAAGCCCATAACGCATACTGCCAACGGTATAGGCCAGCCAGATGCGCAATACGGTTTTTGCGAACACTCGGTTGGGAAACGTCGAATCGAAAAAGCGTTGCCGCAAAAATTGATGACTGCTGATTCTCGTCAAGCAACGTAGCGCGCAGATGCGCCAGGTTTTTTTCACTTTGCGAGTTAAGTCTTCAAAGCCAAGATCTTGGAAACCGGCAGCGACAAGCATGTGCTCATATTCCCGGGCCGAAGCCATGCTCGCGAGCCGTCCTTCGGCGCAGATGGGCTCCAGCAAATACTTCGTCTCGGCCGCGCCAGGTTGCTCTCGTGCTAACCAGGCTACTACGACAAATCGCCCGCCCGGACGCAATAAGCGGCTGACTTCGGCGAAAAATGCCGCTTTATCCTGCATGTGCTCAGAACTTTCCACAGAAACCACTGCGTCAAAGGCCCCGGCTGGCAAGCCGTTAGCAAGCCCGTCACAATTCATGAAATCGACATCGGCTAAACCGGCATGGAATAGTTGGGCGAGCTCGTATTGTTTTTTTGAAACAGTAATTCCGATGACACGGGCGCCGTAATCCTCGGCGAAAATTTTCGCCGATCCGCCATAGCCACAGCCGATATCGCAAACACAAGTCCCGGATTTAATGCCGGCGCGGTCGGCGACGAGATGGGTCAGATTCTCGACCGCTTCTTCAGTGCTTTCTTTTCCAGTTCGCCAATAGCCATGATGAACATGGGTGCCCCAGATGGTGCGATAGAAGAGATCGAGATCGTCATAGTGCGCGGCGACCGCTGCAACGTCCGTGGCCGAGACCTGAGGAAAGATCATCCTGTGACCTAACCTAAGTTACTTTTTTCGGCCGTATAGCTTATCGACAAAGCCGCTCTTTCTCATTTCGTCAACGAAACGCAGCTCGACCATATCTTCAGCCTTGAATTTGGCGGCGCGCGCATCGCTCGCGGCCTGAACCTCCAAGGTATTTTTGAGTCCATCGATCGTCGGATAGGTATCTTCGACGAGCAGCTCGGAATTAGCCGCATGGGCTCCTTCCAAGACATGACGAGGTAAGCCGCGTGTGTACTTCTGCATGATCTTGATCGACTCTTCTTTACGGGTCTTAAAAAAATGGATCGATTCCGCCATCGACCAGACGACTCGCCGCACTTCGTCGGGATTGTCGCGAATCTTTGTACGGGTGGTCACGCTGCAGTTAAACTGAAAAGGCACGTTTAGCTTCGCCATGTCGATGATGACTTTCAGCCCCATCTTTTCTCCCTGAATCCGTTCGCCATCGGTGACGACCGTGAAATCCATCTGGCCGTTCGTGACCGCAGCCAGCCGGGCCGGCGCGCCGCCAACCGTAACGGCTTTGATATCCGAGTAGGGGATCCCGACCTTAGACAGGGCAAGTCGCATGGCGAAATCCGCCGAGGTTCCGGGAATGTGCACTGCCGCCGATCGCCCTTTTAAACCTTCAGGCGACTTGATGTTGGCATTGCCGATGATGAAGTAAGGCAACGTATTCATCTGGCTCTGGATAATTGCGATATCTGCTCCCGCCAGTTTGGCGTTGATCACTGCGGTGCCGACTGCGCCGCTATAACTTAAATCGCCGGCGATCAAACTTTGGATACCGCGGACGCTGCCGTTGATAAAAATCAGGTCGAGATCAAGCCCATGTTTTTTCAAGATACCCGCCTCTTTGGCGATCCAGTAAATTACAGAAGAATTCGTCGAGTCGGAGATGTAGGCGATGTAGCTTTTTGCCTGAAGATGTTGCGGCATGGCGAGAACAAAACTAATCAAACCGAATGATAGGAGATAAATTAAACGGCTGTTCATCGGGGAACCTCCTCCTGGTCCGTTGTTTTCTCTCTGTTCATACCACATAACACGGCTACATAGTGATGTTTCCGGCAGTCATTCGCTAACGACCGTGTTTTCCTGGCGTGATTATCGCAAATCCGCTTTTGCTGTCTATATGGCTGTTTAGTTTACGCTTACGGCTCGCGACAGACGAGGATCTTCATTCCAGGTGATCCTTGTGCCAGCGTTGTTGACAGTTGTCATGAGGCGATGATAGCGAGAGTTCTGGATCACCAGAGGTCAAGAATATGGGTTTAATGGACGAAAAGGTTGTTGTGGTCACGGGCGGAGGGAATGGCATCGGCCGGGCTTACTGTCAGGGCATCGCTAAAGAAGGCGGGGCAGTTGTCGTAGCTGATATCAATGGTGCTGCCGCCGAAGGCGTTGCAAAGGCAATTGCGGATAGCGGCGGGAAGGCACTAAGCGTGCAGGTCGATGTGGCAAATTCGGCAAGCTGCCTGGAGATGGCAAAAATAGCGCTGGACAAATTCGGTAAGATCGACGGCCTGATCAACAATGCCGCGATTTTCATGAGTGTGCCAGTAACCAAAGGCGGCTGGCAAGACATCGACGAATACGAATGGGACCGGGTCATGGCCGTCAATGTCAAGGGGTTATGGTTAACCAGCCGCGCAGTGGTGCCAGCGATGCAGCAGCGAAAGCAGGGAAGCATCGTCAATATTTCCTCGAACATGGCGTTCAACGGCGGACTTACGATGATGCATTATGTCACCTCGAAAGCGGCGGTGGTTGGTTTCAGCCGGGTGCTGGCGCGCGAGCTCGGCGCTGACAATATTCGCGTCAATACTCTGGCGCCCGGCGCCACCATGAGCGAGGAAAGAGCCAGCGACGAGGCGCTGAAGAATTACCAGCGCTCGGCATCGACGAGGATTCTCAAACGAATCGAGCAGCCGGAAGACCTGGTTGGTACCGCTCTTTATTTACTGTCGGATTTGAGCACCTTCGTTACCGGTCAGACTATTTTGGTTAACGGCGGCGCTGTACTGCACTGAGAAGGCGGAAGATATTGGCCGACAATTAGGAATCCAAAATCGCAAATCTAAAATGGAACGATAGAGGGCCTGTCATGGGATGGATAGACGCAGATGCTCATGTGGTCGAAAGTCCCCATACGTGGGATTACCTCACTCCTTCGGAAAATAAATTTCGCCCGATGTTGTTTAAACCTGAGGGCGACACGCAAAGAGCTCACTGGGTGATTGACGGTAAAATTCGCGGCTTGTTTCGCTTCACGTTCAGCAAAGAAGATCTGGAAAGAAAATCCGCCGAAATCGGCCGCGATATGACCACCACGATGGCGACCCGTGATCTCGCCGATGTCTCGGCGCGGCTAAAGCACATGGATGAGCTTGGTATTGACGTGCAGGTTCTTTACCCGAGCATCTTCCTTGATCAGTGCACGGAACGGCCGGATACCGACGTCGCTTTATGCGGCGCTTACAATCGTTGGTTGGCGGATGTCTGGAAGCAAAGCGAAGGGCGTTTGCGATGGATGTGCACGCTGCCGCTGCTGAGCATCCCCGACGCGCTCGATCAATTGAAATTTGCCAAGGAGAACGGCGCGTGCGGAATTTTCATGCGACCGCTTGAAGGGACACGCCAGATCACTGACCCGTATTTCTTCCGTTTGTATGAACAGGCGCAGAAGATCGATTTCTGCATTGGACTGCACCAAGCCAATGGCAGCGCGGCCGCCGTGGACATGATGGTCAATCCGGACGGTAGCCGGGACTTTTTCAATCAGTACCGAATTTTTAATGTCGGCGCATTATTTCGCATCATGAACGCGGGTATCCCAAAAACTTTTCCCAAGCTCCGTTTCGGCTTCATCGAGACCGCGGCGTCATGGGTGCCCTGGGTAATTTATGAGTTGCGCCGCCGTCTCGATACACGGAATAGCAAGTTGCCGGATGATATTTTGGAACGCTCCGGCATCTTCGTAACCTGTCAAATCGGCGACGACGTGCCCTATCTGATCAAAAGCTGCATGGGCGAGAATACCCTCATGATCGGCACGGACTATGGCCATGCCGATTCTTCGACCGAGCTATCGGCGCTTTCGACATTGAAGGAGAGCGGCGGCATCAGCGCCGAGATCCATCGAAAAATAGTCGAGGACAACCCGCGGAAATTTTACGGCTTGTCGTGAAGCAGAATGCTTATGGGTATCGATGGAAGTCTCATCGGAACCCTACAGCGTCAGTTACTGACGAGCGAGGTATCTCGCTGTGACTTTTGGGGAACAAAAGCTAGAACAGAAACATCAAGATTCAAGACCTTACCCGAGCCCCTGCGTTGCCCGTTACTGACTATCAGAACACGTTGCTACCGGCAGCATGGCTATCGGTTCCACGAGATCGTAGCTTATCTGTGAGTGCATTATGCGACAGTGAGCCGACGCCTCAACCCCACAACCTTGAGGATTGTCAATCAGGATGCGTTATCTACTTGCCTTGGCCTATTTGTTGATTGTCCCGGCTGAGACTCCCGCAGATGTAGTCACTTTTCCTGGGGCTGTGGCCGAGGGGTATTCGGCGGTTTCAGAGGTGAAGGGAGATCTCGAGCTTCCCGAAGCGACGGTGGGAGGCAAGCTCCCGGTTGTGCTAGTTCTACATGGGAGCGGCGGCATTGATGGACGCGGCGAGTTTCATAGAAAAGCACTCAATGCGGCAGGGATTGGTACGTTGGAGATCTTCATGTTTTCCCGCGGCAATCGGCCCCGTGGCGGTACCCGCGAGAACTTTACCCACATGTATGGCGCATTAAAGTATCTGGCAAGCCGACCGGAAATCGAGCCACGGCGCATTGGCGTAATGGGTTTTTCGTGGGGAGGTGGGCTCTCTCTCGCTGCAGCCTCGGATAGTATTACTCAGCTGTTCACGGGAGGGCAGGTCCGCTTCGCCGCTCACGCACCGTTCTATCCCGTCTGCTGGTCCCACCTAAGGGGAACGTCTGACCCCAAGGCATCAGGCTATGGGAGGTACAAAACACTCACGGGTGCTCCCGTCCTAATATTCGCGGGCGGTGAGGACGATTATGACGAGCCGGACACTTGCCAGAAATTCGTTGCTTCGCTTCCCGAAGCGGCGCGGAGCCATGTTTCGCTCAAATACTATCCGAAAGCTACTCACGGTTGGGACTCTCAAGAGCGAGCTAGAGTGTTCAATGACGACTCGGCTGCGCTCGGTAGAGGAGGCAAGGTCCGCATGACTCCCAATCGGGAAGTAGCGGAGGACTCGCGTCGGACCGTTGTAGAGTTTTTCGTCCAGCACCTGGGGGTGCCCTGAATACGGAGAGCACGCAGCGGACGTTCAGGGTGTGAGCTAGCCAACGTCGCCCGTCAGAGCC
>JAJONK010000514.1 GCA_021323355.1 Deltaproteobacteria bacterium | reverse complement strand
CGCCAAGGAGATCGTCGATATCGGCAGGGAAGCTTTGCGGATAAAAGAACCGATAGCCACGGAGAAAATCTTCGATTTCTCCCTGGCCGGCGAAGCGGCGAAGTGAGACCGTCCCTTCCGGCGCGCGTGTAGCTTTACAGGGAGCGCGCAGTCGTACTCGCGCGCTTGCGAAGAGTGCCCCCGCAGCGCGCCAGCCCGGCGCTTAGTTTATGCGCTTAAAGCATCAGATAGGATGATGTTATATCGCTGCGCAGCTGGAACGCTGTTCTCATTTATTTCATAAGGGTGACGTCTTAGGCCCCTTATCTCGGCGAAATCGTGCAATTGAAAATCAGTGAATGCGGCTGCTCTATTCACATTGAACTCGCTAGCCCAAACGTAATCGCGGTGTGGAGCAGTTTGATGATGCAAGAGCTGAACTCTCATCTCGGCACATTACGATCGATGCCTCCGGCGCGGAGCCATCTATAATCGTAGGGCTGCAGCTTGACGACGTAACGGCCGTTCTCGTCGGCGCGGCTGTCGTTGGTCGCAAGCAGATCGACGAGTTCGCCGGTGCCAGTATCACCGCCAACGGCTCCGCGATCGAGCACGACAGCGCACGGTTTGCCGGTGAAGTTGTGCAATGTGACCAGCGTGTGGTCGTCCCACTCGTAGCGCATGACGAGCACACCGGGCTGATCGGTCTTAAGAATTTTCCAATCACCCCAGCTGATCTCCGGGCACTCCCGCCGCATCCGAATCTTGCGTTCCATCCAGTTGAGCAGCGATTGTGGATCGCGACGCTGCCCTTCGACATTGACTCGTTGATAACCATAGATCGGGTCCGAGATCACCGGCAGAACAGGCCGCTTCGCGGTCGTGAATCCGCCGTGCGGGTCGCTGGACCACTGCATCGGCGTCCGGGCGCACTCACGTTCGGGAAGTGACAGATCATCGCCAAGCCCAATCTCGTCGCCGAACTGCAGCATGGGCGTCCCCGGCAGGGTAAACAGCAAGCTAAATGCCAGCTCGAGCTTGCGGCGATCGTTGTCGAGCATCGGCGCAAGGCGGCGCCGGATGCCGCGATTGTAAAGCTGCATCTCCTTTGCCGGCGCAAAGGCCTGGAACACTCGCTCGCGTTGCGTGTCGGTTAGCCGGCCGAGATCGAGCTCATCATGGCTGCGAAGGAAGTTCACCCATTGCGCCGCCGGCGGGCGCTTGTAAGTAGCTTCCAGCGCTCGCACGAGCGGCTTGATGTCCCCGGTCGCCAGCGCGTAAAACACTCGCTGATTGACGGCGAAGTTCAGCATCATTTGAATGCGCTCGCCGTTCTCGCCGAAGTAGTCCATGCTCTCATCGGGCGGCACGTTCGCTTCCGCAAGGAAAATCGCGTCGCGCCGGCGCCACTGCAGAAAATCCTGCAGCAAATGGAGCATCTCGTAATCTTTCCGCGGCGTAACACCGGCGCCTTTCTGCTCGATCATGAATGGAACGGCATCCATGCGGAAGCCGGAGACGCCAAGCTGCAGCCAGAATCCCATGATGCGCATCATTTCGCGCTGTACGGCGGGATTTAACGTGTTCAGGTCTGGTTGAAATTCGTAGAACCGGTGGAAGTAGTACTCGTCTGCGACCGGATCACGGGTCCAGGTCGCTTTCTGCACGCCCGGAAACACCATCCCCTTATTCCACTCAGCGGGCCGCGTCTTCGACCAGACATACCAGTCCCGGTATGGCGAAGCTGGATCCTTGCGCGCGGATTGAAACCAGGGATGACGGTTGGACGTGTGATTGATCACCAGATCGACGATCACCCGTAGGCCGATCTGCTGCGCGTGATTCATAAACTCGACGAACTCGCCAAGCGTGCCGTGCTTCGGGTGAACTCCGTAGTAATCGGCAACGTCATAACCATTATCGCGATTCGGTGACGGATAAAACGGCTGCAGCCAGACGCAGGTGATGCCCATGCCGGCGAGATAGTCCAGCCGCCGCGTCAGGCCGCCGAAGTCTCCAATACCGTCGCCGTTGGAGTCGACGTACTTTTCGACGTCCAAACAATAGATGATGGCGTTCTTGTACCAGAGGTCATCAATAGGCGGTCGATGCGCGCCGTTATTCATCGTGAAGTTTTCCTTTCATTAGCATGATCGCGCGCCCTTAAACGCCTCTCCCAGCCGCTTCGACTTAGCGTAGTAGAGGTTTCAATCTAGCTTCATCAATAACTTTATCTCCTCTTTCGCCAAAAGAAACCCGTCCCGCCTGAATACGTGAGTATCTGCTCGGAATCGGCGAGGATAGCCCGGCGATTCTTGAAAAGCCCGTACACCAGAGCGACCGCCACAACTGAACAATCCAGCCGCGGTCCCGTCCCGACAATATCAATCGCTACACAGCCAATGCGATCGAGCACGGGTCGAAGAAAATAACCGATGGAAACAAGCGAGCAGGTAAACCTATACGATGGTCGCCATCCAGGCGCTGGAGAAACGGACCGCAGAGCTGACGAGAAGGATGCATAGGTACGCGAACTGCGGCAGAAGGTTGCCGAGTTGGACCGTCTTAGAACGGAGACCGCGGAGATAACGTCCAAGCAAGCGCGTTTTGCCGATATAGCTCGGTTGGAAGCTTTGGAACTCAAGCTCAACCTTCCAGTGCAGGCGCATGTGTTCTCCGGAGAAGAGCTGGCTGAAACGAAGCGCTAGAGCGCGCCTCAAAGTATAAGAGGTATGAAAGTTGGAAATCATGGACGGCGGACCGGTCAATAACAGGGGACGCCAAATTCAACCTAGCTTGGTGGGGGTCCTGCTCCGGTTGATCCGAGGCTCCAACTCATCCGCCACACATGAGGGCCAGCGCTTTTGAACGCCGGCCCTCACCGCCTTAGACAGAACGGAGTCTTTTTAGAAGCGCTCGCCTACCCATTCTCTTATGTGATTGAATAGATTGATTCGGGCATTACTGTAGTCGGCGTTGTTGTGCAGCGCGGAACAAGGAGCGCAGGGTCCCAGCCCGTGATTTGCTCCCTCGAGTACGATGAATTCTTTGTCATCACTGACTGATGTCTCATAGATGTACTCGCCATCGCGAATGAAGTAGTGACCCTGCATTGCAACGACGAGCATGGGCACCGAAATGTTCCGGACGGCGCATGGAACGGAGTTGTTGCTGCTGCACCAGTCAATCTCATTTTCATTCAACGAGTGGGTGCTGAGAATTGCATTGGCGCTCAAGAATGAATTTATCGTCAAAAACTTGACTCCGCCAAAGCTCGCGTCTTCCTCGCGCTGTCCGGGATCCGGAGCACGTACAGTATTGACGATTTTACCAGATTCAATCGTGCCATTGTTCTTTAGCAGGTCTGCAGGATTGACAGTACTTCCATGAACGCCGGTACTGAAATCTGACAGCCGTGCACTGTCACGGTAAAATATGAAGGCGTCATCATCGCTTGGGAAATGTTTCTCGGCCTCAATGTCCTTTTTGATGTCTAAAGCGTCCTTTATCAGGTCGTTCATCCGGCGCGACTGTGCCCGGGCGTATCGATCCACAAAGTTGCTTGAATAGACGGAGTCGCCGTTGGGATTAAAACCATTTTTTTCGCTGAAGGGATCCAGATTTTCCCTGAGGTTCTTGGGGTTTTTCTCGCTCTGAACAGCACCATTGAGCGCTCGCAACGTGGTGATCGTGTTGCTGGGATGCGCGTCTAAAAAGACTATCCCATCAGCTCTATCAGCTGCCGTGAAACCAGCTAACTGCTGATCAGAACAAGGGCTGAGTTTGTTCGCACCTTGACAATAAGCCGGGCCGTTTTCCGCAACCGCTTGATAATACGAGGTGGTCGGGCCGCCGCCGCTATGCCCGATGAGAATTACCTTTGTGATCCCCGGTTGCTGTCGCAGAAATCGAACTCCAGCGCGCACATCCAAAGCGATAAGTTCCCACTCAACGTCTGCCTCGTTATTTTTAAACCGTGAGTTCATACCCAGAACACTGAAGCCACGACGCGGCAATTCTTGCGTGGAGACGTGCGCAAGGTAGTCGCCGGTTCGGTGAATAGCTAGAAATGCAATGTGAGAAATCGGACCGCTGCTTGGCACCCAGTAAAGACCTTGACCTCCACCCGGAAACTGCGAGAACTGCTTCATCATCGGCGTTGGCTGCGCCAGTGCTGACGATGTTCCTAGAGCAACTAGTGAAGCGCACAGCAAAAGCATCACTTTGATACATTTTTGCATAACCGCTCCTCCGGAGTGAGCCGTTGCGGGCAGAAGACTTCTCCCGGACCGATATGAACGTTGGTGTAGCAAGAACTTGCGCGCGTAGTTTTCCATTTCATTCTCCTCCTTAATCGATGTTCTGTGCCGAGCTTACCTCCCCGCTTAAGACTGCCGAGGACCGAGGCAGCCGTGATTAAAATTATCAGCGGCTTACTAGCAGTGGTTCTATTTCCTGGCGTTGTTTGTTCCGAATAAGCAAGCAAATCGATGATCTCAACCGCGGCTCCTCCGCTAATGGCCAATAGAGCTTCTATATTAAACTCAGGAGACGAGCCAATACTTTTTTCAAATGGCTGCCATTAGTTTTCCTTATCGATCGGAAGGGGCGGTATAGTTGTCGTACAGACATCGTCCTTCGCCTCTGCAGCTCTGGTTCGTCTGGCCACGTTGGCTGGACTCGCGGCGAAAACTTCGCTTGCATAGACGCAGACTCGAGTATGGAAGGCGGCTCAATGCAGCATCTTCGGATACAATCCAGGAGCACCTAATACGGCGACCAATTGGATCCAGCGACCCTTTCGATGGACATTGTCACAACCCAAATCGCAGCAATGTCTCTGCGGCTTTGCGACCCGTGTACCGTATTCACACTTTGCGTCGTGAATGGAGAGCTACGAATCGATGGACGGATCTCGCGCGAACTCTGATCTGCTCGATGGCAGAAGATCTAACTGAATGTAAAATCTTGAGCTCATGCGCGCAGTGCCTTAGGCGCCGATCACCAGGGTCGTGCCCACGCTATTCGGCACGAAAGCATCGGGAAAATATC
>JAJONK010000513.1 GCA_021323355.1 Deltaproteobacteria bacterium | reverse complement strand
AACCCAAATCTTCGGCGCGCTTGGCAACCATGACCAACGCTTCCGGTCCGGCTATCGAACCTACCTGTGGAAGTGCAAATCCGAAACGCATGATAAACCCCCTAAACAAGATAATACGGCGATCACCGCCGGATGAATACGAAGCGGCGGGCGCGGCTTGGCAAGATCGCGGCAAACGCGCCGATGAGTCGATCGAGATACTCAAGAAAATCTGGACGAGCGATCCGGTGGAGTTTCACGGCAAGTATTATCGGATTGCAAAATCGTTCATCGGGCCAAAGCCTGTGCAGAAACCTCATCCGCCGATCTATATGGCGGCATTTACGCCTTCCGCCTTGAAGCGTGTCGCCACTCAGGCCGACGCCTGGCTTCCGGTGGGTATTCCGCTGAGCGGCGTCGGAGCGATGTTCGATGGCATCAAGAACATGGCAAAAGAGGCCGGTCGCGATGCCTCCGCGCTCGAGCTCATTATTACGGCGGGCGTCGAAATTCACAAAACGCCGATTGAAAAAGAACGAGTCGAGTTTACTGGGACGCCCGAGCAGATCGGCGAGGATTTCGCGGCGGCGAGGAAACTCGGCGCAGCGGAGATCACGATTTACGCGCAATTTTTGCCGTCAGGGGAAACAGCCGAAGATTTTATCACTCGAATGGAAACTCTCTGGGCGATCGCAAAGCAAGCTTGATGTTGCACGCGGGGGCGGCGCCAAGTCAGGCTTTACTTTGACATCACGCCGTTTCCGGTGGGATGTGACGTGATAAAGCGCACCTTCGTATTCAATTCGTAAAGGCCGACCGATGCCGGCGAGCGCGACGGAATTAATAAATAGCGAATGCAAAGTTGGCGGCGCCGGTTCGAGGAGCCCTGCTTAAGTAGATTGCCCGCAACTGGATCATCGAGCCTCCTCGTCTCCTTCTGCCAGTTTGGAGTTGCCATCGCCATTGAGTCACCGAGAACCGGCCGATGTTCCGTCCGGCCAAAGCACCCGTCCCGAGACTGAAAAGCCGCTCAGTTATCTAATCCGTTTACTCGTCCGGCTGCGCGCATTCGAAGCGCTGCGCCATCGCGAGTACCGTTTGCTCTGGTACAGCCAGGTATTCGCGTCTCTCGCCGTCTGGATGGATCAGGTGACGCGCGGCTGGTTGATCTATCAATTGACCGACTCCGCGCTACAACTGGGTCTGGTGCGCGGCATTCAGGCGATCCCGTTTTTGTTCTTATCGCCCATTGCCGGCAGCGTCGCCGACCGCTATTCCCGCAAGTTCTTGGTGGTGACAGCGCAGTTCGCAAACGGATTTATTTTCACCGCCACGGCAGCGCTGATTCTTTTCGGTCTTATTCAGCCGTGGCACGTCTATTTGACCGCGTTTCTCATGGCCTGTGTCCAAGTGTTTCTTCAGCCTTCCCGCGCCGCGATGATCTCGGACACCGTGCCGCCGGAGAATCTGACGAATGCCATCGGACTCAACGCCGTCGTTTTCAACATGGCGCGCAGCGTCGGACCGGCCTTGGCGGGCCTGTTGATTGCTGTTTTCAATACCGGCGTGGCCTACGGGGTCCAAGGTCTGTTTTTTATTCTCGCGACCATCTGGACGACGCAAATGGTATCGGGGCGGCGCGCTGCCGCGGCGCGACACGGTCATGGCGGCCCAGGCGAATCCTTCGCGCGCAGCATCGTGTCGGGGTGGAAATTTTCCTGGAGCAAAGAGGAGGTTCGCAGCAGCCTCTTGATCGTGATCGTCGCCTCGCTCTTCATGGTGCCTTTTTCGACGCTGTTGCCGATCTTCGCGCGCGACCTTCTCCAGGTGGGAGCGCAAGGGCAGGGACTACTTTTAACTTCGATGGGCGTCGGCGCGTTTGGCAGCGCGCTGATCGTCGCTACCTTCGGCGACCGTATGCCGCGCGGCATCATGATGCTGGTCGGCGTCATGCTTTACGGCGTGCTCGTGGTGGTCTTCTCCGCGTCGCCCTGGTTCTCGCTGTCGATGGTTTTGATGGCGGCCATCGGACTTTGCCATGTAAGCTCCCATGCGCTGGTGCAAACCGTCATTCAAAGTTACTCCCCGCCTGAGTTTCGCGGCCGGGCGATTGCGATCTTTCACATGAATCAGGTGCTATTGCTTCTTGGCGGCATGCTCATCGGCGCCTTGTCGTCGGCGATCGGCGCCCCCTGGGCTGCAGCGGCGATGAGTATCGCGGGCACTCTCTGCATGGTTGCACTTTGTATCTTAGACCCGCGGGCACGAAAAATACGGTGATATCAATCAAGAGAATTAAGCGTTGAAGTGATGGAACGTTGAAACTGGAGCCGTCCAGCGCGGTACTAGCGCTGCATCGCACATTTGTCGAGGTCCTAATAGTTTAGCTGCGAATCATCTGCTTCTTGTTTATCTTCGATCGACCCGCTGAGATCTTCGTGGCGATTACATGTTTAGTTTACCACGCAGGGCTCAACCTTCGAACTGCGCTTCAGTGTGGCCCGTGTGGTCACGTGCCCATCTTCTTTGACTTGAATGGAATCAGGGTGATAGCGTACGTCCAAAGGATTTGTCAGTTCCGAGAATACAAATGCGAAGAGGAGGAAGGTCGTCGTGAAAAAAACCTTATGCGCAATCCTGGCTACGATTTGCACACTCGCGCTGACAGCGGGGTTTCCGCCGCACTCCGAAGCGCAAAGCAAGAAGGTCGTGGTTCAGCTGGCCTGGGTCATCGGCGGGCTGCATGCAGGCTTTTTCGTCGCCAAAGAAAAAGGCTTCTACGCCTCCAAAGGCTTGGACGTAGCCATCAACCGCGGCTTCGGCAGCGGCGACACCGCTAAGGTAGTCGCAACCGGAACCGCACACTTCGGTGAAGTGAATGTGCCGACGGCAATCATCTCGCGTGGCAAAGAACTGCCCTTAACCGTTGTCGGTGTCATCATCGGCAAGGCTCCGGAGAGCATCCTGTCATTTGCAGACAAAGGAATCCGCAAGCCCAAAGATGTTGAAGGAAAGACTTTCGCAGAGGCATCCGGAGCGGCCATCATGGTGACATGGCCCGCCTTCGCCAAGTTGGCGGGAATCGACATCAGCAAAGCAACCCATATTCCAGTCGAGGCCGCTGCCAAGCCCGCGGTGTTTTTCAGCGGCCAGGTCGATTGGGTTCCCGGTTTTCGCCCTGGCTTTGATGAACCGTTGATAATTCGCGCCCGAAAGGAAGGGAAGAAGCTCCATTTTATTCGTTGGGAAGACTTTGGCTGGAAGGTTTACGGCAACGGTCTGGTTACCAACAACGACCTGCTCAAGCGGGAGCCGAAAACAGTCGCTAATTTTGTCGCAGCCACTATGGAGGGCTATGCCTACGCCATTGCGCATCCCGATGAGGCGCTCGATATCACGCTCAAGGCCAACCCTGAACTGGACCGGGAATCCGCCCGCCTTTCGCTTCTTTTCGCTATTGACGCCATGATGACGAAAGCTTCGCAGGAAAAAGGCTTGGGCTACATGGAAGAGGACCGGATGGCCTTTCAGATCAAGCTCATGTCCGATCTCATGAAGTTCACTTTGCCAAAGGACGTATACACCAATCAATTCATTCAGAAGAAATTGGTCACAGTGCCTCCCGCGCTTGCAGCAGAACTGAGCAAATTACCGTAGTATGCCGGAGTCAATCCGCGTCGAACGGCTTTCCAAGGCCTACCGATCGAGGGATGGGAGTGAAGTCGAGGCGCTTCGCGAGGTTTCTTTCACCGTAGACCGCGGGGAATTTGTTTCCATCGTCGGCCAAAGCGGCTGCGGCAAGTCGAGCTTGCT
>JAJONK010000512.1 GCA_021323355.1 Deltaproteobacteria bacterium | reverse complement strand
TGGCTCGACAATTTCGGAACGACGTTCGGCCTTTTCGGGATCAGCATGCCCAGCTTCTGGCTTGCCATCATGCTGATTCTGCTCATGGCCGGGATCCTCAATCTCCTGCCAACCTCCGGGCGCAGTACCTACGGCGTCGCTGGACCCGAACAGACCGGGTTCTACATACTGGATAGTCTTCTGCAGCAAAACTGGCCGGCGGCTTGGGATGCGCTCAGGCACATTTTGTTGCCCGCCTTGGCCCTCGGCGTCAATATGCTGGGAATTTTAATGCGCGTTACACGGTCGTCAATTCTTGAGGTGATGAACGAAGAGTATGTCACCACCGCCCGCGCAAAGGGATTGGCGGAACGTAGAGTCGTCTGGCGCCACGTCATTAGCAACGCTCTGATTCCGGTGATTACAGTGGTGGGCCTGGAGCTTGGGACTCTGCTAAGCGGCTCGATCATCGTAGAAACCGTGTTCGCATGGCCAGGCAGTGGCAGCCTGCTAATTACCGCTCTTAATTCGCGCGACTATCCTCTGGTCACGGGTCTGGTGATGAGCTATACCGTGGCATTTGTCATCATTAATCTAATTATCGATGGATTGTATGCGGTCATTGACCCTCGAATCCGCTTCTGAAAAGACCCCCGGCGCCGTCTCGAGCGCGTTAGGACGGCTTCACGCAAAAGCATTCAGCGGCGGTTCAATCGTTGTGATTTTTATCCTCCTCGGAATCTTCGGTCCGTCGCTCGCGCCTCACGATCCAAACAAGCAGGAACTCACGGCAATGATGAAGCCGCCACAAGGGATGGGCGGCGCGCACGTGCTCGGCACAGACAATTTGGGACGTGACATTTTGAGCCGCATTGTTTATGGCGCGCGGGTTTCGCTCCTTGTTGCATTTGCGGTGGTTTTCGTTTCCGGCCTCATCGGTGTCATCCTGGGCGCAATCTCCGGATATATCGGTGGCAAAGCCGACTTCCTCATTCAAAAATTGGTGGAGGTCGTTTGGGCGTTTCCGCCGCTTTTGCTCGGCATCACCATCATGGCCTTCCTTGGCCAGGGTCTAACCAACCTGATCTTCGCCTTGGTGGCGCAGCGCTGGATTCCTTACTGCCGAGTGGTGCGCGGACAGGCTCTCTCCCTGCGCGAGCGCGACTTTGTTATGGCGGCTCGCTGTCTTGGCGCGACCAAAAGCCAGATTATCGGGCGCCACATTCTTCCCAATCTGATTCAAACATCGCTGGTAATCGGCACCTTTGCCATGGCATCGTCAATCATCGCTGAAGCCAGCTTGAGTTTTCTCGGTGTCGGCGTGCCGCCGGACATTCCCACGTGGGGTACCATGCTTGCCGATGCGCGCATCTACATCAGCACTTCATGGTGGATGCCGCTGTTTCCCGGCCTGTGTATCTTCATAACGGTTTTGGGCATAAACCTGCTCGGCGATGCCTTGCGCGACATTCTCGACCCGCGGCTAAAAAGAACCGGGTCGGGCGTTTAAGGTCGCATCAGCAATTCGGTTAATGCCGCCTTTCCGGATGAAATCCCGTTAGTAGCTAAAGCAAACCCCACTTCAAGCTGCGCTTTCATTGATTCTCTTAACAACTCGTGTAATTTTACTAAAATGCGTAGAACCAAGATCGTTTGCACCATCGGTCCGGCCAGTGCCTCAAGCAAAGTTCTTAAAGGCCTCATTCAAGCCGGCATGAACGTGGCGCGCCTGAACTTTAGCCACGGCGACTACTCTTTTCACAAACAGGTAATTCAAAACATCCGCCAGATCGCCCGTCGGCTCGACAAACCTGTGGCGATCTTGCAGGATTTGGCCGGACCCAAGCTTCGTCTCGGACCGGTGGCTGCCGACCGGGTACGCTTGACGACGCGGCGCCCTTTCGTCCTCACTACCCGGCAGATTCTCGGTTCTGAGCTGGCCGTTTCCGTCAACTACAAAGGTTTGACCCGCGCGGTAAAGAAAGGCGATCCGATTTTGCTCGGAGATGGCGAGATCGAGCTCGAAGCGGTCAAAGTCGGTCCCACTGAAGTGACCTGCAAGATTATCTTCGGAGGCATTCTGGGATCGCACAAAGGTATTCACTTCCCGCGTAGCAGTTTGGATGTGCGCTCGCTCACTGCTCGCGATAAGCAGGATCTTGCGTTCGGCATCGAGCAGAAAGTAGATCTGGTTGCTCTGTCTTTTGTGCGTAACAGCGAAGACATTGTCTATGCGCGGCGCGAGATGAAGAAACGCGGCGCCTCGATCCCGATCATTGCAAAAATCGAGAAACATGAAGCGCTCGATCATATTGACGCCATACTCGAGAAAGTCGACGGCATTATGGTGGCGCGCGGCGATCTAGGTTTAGAGATCGCGCCGGAGAGAATTCCGGCGATGCAAAAGATGATGATCCGCAAGGCCAATGCTCTTGGCAAGCCGGTCATCACTGCAACTCAGATGCTGCGCTCCATGGTGCAGAACCCGCGCCCGACCCGCGCCGAGGTCGCAGATATCGCCAATGCTGTGCTGGACGGCACCGATGCGCTGATGCTGTCGGAAGAGTCGGCCGCCGGTGACTACCCGGTCGAATCGGTGCGAACAATGGCCCGGGTGGCCGAGGAGACCGAGCAGATTCTCGAGCCGCGTTATCAATTCGCCGGCCGCAGGCGGAGCGTTCCCGAAGCGATCAGTTTTGCGGCGATTTCCCTAGCGCGAGACTTGAACGTCAAAGCGTTTCTCATTCCTACTTCTTCGGGCAGCACGGCGCGAATGATTTCGCGTTACCGTCCGCCTCATCCGATCATTGCAATCAGTCCGGAACCCCAAGCCGTAAAAATGCTTTGTCTGGTTTGGGGCGTCTATCCAGTGCAGGTGCATGGGTTCCAGAGCACCGATGTGATGTTGAAAGTCGCGCAGCAAAAA
>JAJONK010000511.1 GCA_021323355.1 Deltaproteobacteria bacterium | reverse complement strand
TCCTGAGAGCCGCCGCCGGCCTGGATAAGGTAAGCGTCGATGAAGACGAGCGCTGGGGCGTCAACATCATCAAACGAGTTTCTGAGGAACCGATTCGGCGCATTGCAATGAACGCAGGCGTCGAAGGATCGATCGTGTTGCAGAAAGTAAAAGAAGGTAAAGGCGCCTTCGGCTTTAATGCTGCCACTGAACAGTACGAGGATTTAATGAAGGCGGGTATCATCGACGCCACCAAGGTGGTTCGGACCGCGCTGCAGAACGCAGCCTCAGTGGCCAGTATGCTTCTGACCACGGAAGCAATGGTCGCGGAGAGACCGGAAGAGAAGTCAGCCATGCCTCCAATGCCGCCAGGCGGTATGGGTGGGATGGGAGGTATGGGCGGAATGGGCGGCATGATGTAAGTAGAAAAGCTGTAACGATCCAGGCCCGTTACGCCGCAGCGATGGTGTAACGGGCCTTTCTTTTTACTCCGCTTGACAAGTCGCTCGCTTAGTACTAGGGTTTAGCGTTAATTTCTCCTTTTAATATCATAGCTTAGGGTGATTTCCGCGATGTTCGAGTCGTTGACCGAAAAATTAGAACTCACATTCAAAAGGCTCCGTGGCGAAGGCAAAATCAGCGAGAAAAACATCGATGACGCGCTCCGCGAGGTCCGCTTAGCGCTCTTGGAGGCCGATGTTCATGTAAAAGTCGTTAAGACTTTTCTCGATTCGGTCAAGGCGAAGTCACTGGGCCAAGAGGTTCTTCAAAGTTTAACTCCCGAGCAACAGTTCCTAAAAATCGTCCGTGATGAGCTAACCGACCTCTTGGGTGGCGAGCATCGTAAACTCGACCTCAAAGCGGCGCCGCCAGTTGTTATCATGCTCGTCGGCCTCCAAGGTTCTGGTAAGACCACGACGCTAGCCAAGCTCGCCAGGCATTTAAAAAGAGACCAAAAGAGAACTCCCTATCTGGTTCCAGCGGACGTATATCGCCCTGCCGCGATCGAACAGCTTAAGATTCTCGGCGCTGAAGTCGAGCTGCCAGTGTATGAGTCGAATCCCGAGACCTCGCCGGTTGCCATCTGTAAACAAGCACTCGATGAAGCAAAAAAGCGCTTCTGTGACCTGCTGCTCATTGATACGGCTGGCCGTCTGCATATTGATGAAGAGCTCATGCAGGAGCTCAAACTGATCAAAAGCGCCGTTAATCCGCACCAGATTTTGTTCGTAGCCGATGCCATGACGGGTCAAGATGCAGTCAATCAAGCCATGGGCTTTGATCAGCAGCTTGGAATTAGCGGCGTCATCCTGACGAAACTTGACGGCGACGCGCGTGGCGGCGCCGCGTTATCGATTCGTCAGATGGTCGGTAAACCTATTCTGTTCGCCGGGATGGGCGAGAAACTCGACGCGCTCGAACCGTTCTATCCCGATCGGCTTGCGTCAAGAATTCTCGGCATGGGCGACGTTCTCTCGTTGATCGATAAAGTTCAGCAAAATTTCGAGCAGAAGGAGGCCGAGCGCCTCCAGAAAGTCATTCAGAAGCAACAGTTCACGCTCGAAGAGTTTCAGATTCAATTGCAGCAGATAAAAAAAATGGGATCCATGAGCAGCTTGCTTGAGTTAATACCAGGCGGCAAGAAGCTAGCCTCCCAAGTGGATGCCGACAAAGCCGAGAAGGAATTGAAGCGGGTTGAGGCTATCATCAATTCGATGACGCTTCAGGAGCGGCGCAGTCCGGCAATTTTAAACGGCAGCCGGCGGCGCAGAATCGCCCAAGGCAGCGGCACCAGCGTGGCCGATGTGAATCGCTTGATGAAGCAGTTTTTGGAAATGAAAAAAATGATGCAGCGGGTGAGCAAGGGCGGAATGAAATCGCTCTTTGGCCGAATGGCCAACCCGTTTCACTAGAGGAGAAGGAAGACATATGAGTGTGAGAATTCGCTTAAGCAGGCATGGCGCGAAGAAGAAACCTTTTTACCGGATCGTTGTCAGCGATCAACGTTTTGCCCGTGACGGGAGGTACATTGAGCAGATCGGCACCTATGATCCAACTGCGGGCGGAGGAACATTTAAGATCAATCAGGAAAAAGCCGAAACTTGGATCAAGCGCGGCGCGCAACCGACGCGGACCGTTTCCCAATTGATCGCGAAACAAAAGAAAGCCAGCTAGGATTCGGCAAGTAGCGTCAACTATGAAGGAACTCGTTCAATACTTGGCCAGATCCCTGGTGAGTAATCCGGATGCCGTCGAAGTAACAGAGAGCGCAGTCGAGGACGCGGCTGTTTATGAGTTAAGAGTTGCCAAAGACGATTTGGGCCGAATCATCGGCAAGCAGGGCCGGACTGCAAAATCAATACGCACGCTCCTCAATGCAGCAGCTTCAAAGACCAACCGCAAAGTCGTTCTGGAAATCGTGGAAGAAAAGTAGACAGTCTGTTAGGCTAACGGAGTGCCTGACGGAATCGTCGCATTAGGGGAAATCGCTACGACCCACGGAATTGGCGGGTGGCTTAAGCTAAATCCTTATAATCTCGAGAGCCCTCTTCTTTCCGCCCTAAGCCAAGTCATCCTAGTAAAGGACGGAGCGCGCACCGCGGTTGAGGTGGAATCGGTCCGACCGCACAGGCGACAAATTTTAATAAAACTGCGTGGGATCGATGATATTGAAAGCGCCCGCCGTTGGGTACGATCGACCCTCGCTGTGCCAGAAGAATCATTGGCGGCTCCAGCGCCTGGCGAATACTACCATTATCAAGTGCTTGGCCTCGAGGTCTTCGACACCAGCGGCGCAAGGATTGGTATCCTAAAACAGATCTGGTCAACGCCCGGTAGCGAGTTATACGTGGTCGCCGGGGTTGATAAAGAACATCTCATTCCGGCTGTGAAAGAAATCATTTCCGAAGTAGATTTGGCAGGTGGCCGGAT
>JAJONK010000510.1 GCA_021323355.1 Deltaproteobacteria bacterium | reverse complement strand
TTTTCATTCCGCCTCATGAGCATAGACTTGACGCCATGCTTCGAAACCGCCGCTCATGCTGGCGACATTCTTAAAACCGTTCTCGATCAAGTAGGCTGCCGCGCCGAGACTGCTGTTACCGTGATAGCAGTAAACCACGACCGGCTTTTGTTTGTCCGTATTCTGAACGAACTCTTGCACATTGCCGTCGTGCAGATGCAGCGCTCCTGGAATGTGCGCCGCCTGGTAAGAGCCCGGATCGCGAATATCGACGAACACCGCGTTTTCCTGATCGAGCCGCTCTTTGGCTTGGTGAATCTCTATCTGCGGAATCTCCATAGCATTTTCCTCGCCTAACGATGTCCTTTTATCAAGGCCCATCGACACTGTCCACAACGTTGGAATTTCCCGGCTTCCATATGCCGCGGGCAACTCAGCTGCTATAATCCGGCGCCATGAAACTTTCCCCGCTCTCGTTTTTTTCTCTCGCTGCGGTGTGTTCGATTGCGGGTTCATCGGGCGCGGCAATGCTCGCGCCGTTTTCCATGTCGGCCCGTGGCTATTCCGTCGCGCTGGCCGGAATTCCACTGGTTGTCAATGGCGCCGGCCGGGTCTGCTCAGATTTGTCATCGGGCGTGCTGGCATCGTATTTCAGTTCCGGCATGCTGATCATTGCCGCCTCGCTGTTTGCGCTAATCATCAGCAGCCTGAGCATTCTCTTTCTTCACACCACCGCTGTTTTTCTCGTTGCTTTTACATTTCTAGGCATGACCGAAGCGATGTTTGCCCTATCGATCCGCAAGATCGCCTTCGACAAGTCCGAACCAGGACAACAGGGCCGCGCTCAAGGGCAAGTTGCATCGGCTCTCGGTATCGGCTTCGCCATAGGTCCGCTGCTGGGCGGATTTGCCGGGAAGATTTTTGGACCCGACGCTTTGTTCGTGGTGTATGCCGCGCCGCAACTTTTAAGCTTGTTGTTTCTTCTTCTCGGCGGCGCCCATCGTTCAGGCAAGATCACTCAAGAGCCTTCCGTCCGAATCCTGCGCGAAGGTCGAAAGCTGCTTAGCTCTCCGTCCTTCCTGGCCTCTTGCCTGGCAATCTTTCAATCGTTTCTCTTTCTGGTGGGAGTTACCCGGGTGGCCTTTCCCTTCTTGGCCGCTAATCAACGCGGCTTGGGGCTTGATTGGGTTGGAACCATGGTTTCAATCTCCCGTTTGGCCGATACAGCCGGGCGTTACAGCGGCGGTTGGTTGTGCGATCGTATCAGGCCGCAGCGGGTGATTCTGCTCGGTATTCTGATCGGTATTCCGATGTTTGTCTTGCAGGTTTACGGCAGCGGAGTAACGGCACTCCTGATTCCATTGTGCGTGATGACGATGGGGTTCGGCTACACCAACGTCGGCGCCACCACGTTTGCGTTGCAATCCGCCGGGAGCGCCGGCAAAGGGCTGAGCCTCGGGCTTAGCCGCGCGTCCACTTCAATGGGCCAGATGCTGGGCCCGTTGTTAGCAGGGTTTCTGGTAGAAAAGCTCGGCTATGAGTATGGATTCGAAACCATGGCGGCCATTTCCGCCGTGGTGCTGTTTGTCGTCTGGACCGGCCTGAAGAAAAAACCGGCCGGAGCCTTTACGGACACCGGCCGGTCTAACTGACCAAAGATACTCCGGATCGGCCTAGCGCAAACCTTTGAAGTCTTCGCCCAGGGCGAGATCTTTCAGATAGGCGATGCTGTCATTGGCATAGCCCACCTGCCCGGCCTTCTCAGCGCGCCAGGCATCGAGGTATTTGAGAATCTCGTCCAGCGACAACACGTCGGCATACTTCTGGTTCATGTCGAAAAGATTGATTGCATGACAAGCCTCGTGCCGGTCAAAGACGCACTCTTCGGCAACGATCATGCGCAACCGATTGGTCGTTCCATCGACAACGCTGGCGCGCACACAGCCGCTAGTGCTTTCGCCGCATGTGAGCACCGTGTCCACCCCTAGAAAATTCAAGTGGGCGATTAGGGGCGTACCCCAAAAGGCGCTCGGTGATACCTTTTTCAACACCGTCTCTCCCGGAATCGGCTTTACCTGATCAACGATATCGAACTTTCGCCGCTGTCGATCGAGCTGTTCCTGGTTCATGTCAGCTCGTTTAGTTTTATCGCGGCGAAATGCCCAAGGTTCGATGGCGACGCCGTCCATCCCGGTGATGTGAATAACCGGAATGCCGACTTCCCGCGCTTTGCCGAGCAGCTTCTGAATGTGCGGCAAGGCATTCCATCCTGCCAGCCCGCAACTTCCCGGCCAGGTTTTGATCGCTTCTACCACAGGTTCCGGCTTGTCGCCGAAAACCCACCGGTAGAGATCAATCAGCAGCAACGCAGGCCTTTCACCGAAACCGATCTTGCGTTCAGCCCTTCCGACCAATGTGGCTTTATCTTGTTCAGTTAAAAAACGGTCCCATACTCGCTCAGCCATAGAAGATCTCCTTTGTTTGTTAGGTGTTCGGTCGCTGTGATGACTGGCAAACTATCACTCACTTCGTGAGAGCGTCAAGAAACCCGTTATCGCCACAATCACGTGAAATTGCCAGGCTCATGTCGACTGACTCGTGCAGGTATCTCAATTCTTCGGTCGCTCCGTCGTGTTTGGAAGGCGATGTCCGACATCGCGGCAGGCGCCAATCCTTCAGGGCAGAAGATTACATCACTGGCATATAGCTTACGCTATCTCCTTACGTCTTCCCCACCCGCGCCTTATTCAGACGCGAATCCCCCCTTATGTCTTCGTTTGAAAAATTATCGATTAGGGCGTAGGTTTTTTTTGCCTAAAGCTAGGAGCTGCGCTATACTGCGCGGCAGTCACAGTGCAACTCTTCATCCTTTCAATACTCTTCTGGCTCGTACTGGCATCCCCTGCAAGAGCTAGTTATCTGACCGCTGCCGAACAG
>JAJONK010000509.1 GCA_021323355.1 Deltaproteobacteria bacterium | reverse complement strand
TAGTGTTGCTCCATTGGCCTGATGAACGCTGACTAACGGCGATTGCTTTGACATTGATCAAAAATATACCGCCAAGTTGCGCAGTTGACAACGTTCGGTCCCAGCGCATTTAATAGCGAAAATCACAGCGATCAACTTACCATGAGCAAACTAAAAGGCGATTTGGATCTACACAAGCTCGAAGTCTTCTTCTGGGTAGCAGAGCTTAAAAGCTTTTCGGAAGCGGCACAACGGCTATCGTTGAAGCAACCCACGGTCAGCGCGCATATCCAGGAACTGGAAAAAACGCTTGGCGGTAAGTTGTTTTATCGGATTCCCGGGAAAGTTACTCTGACCGCATTAGGCATACTGCTGCTCGATCAGGCTAAGGATCTGCTGGCTTTCAAAAGAGAAACGGTGGCTAAGATCGAGCGTTTTCACGGTAGCCTGAGCGGCGAGCTTTGGATCGGCGGCAGCAACATTCCCGGTGAATATTTACTGCCGCATAGCCTTGCGGCATTCATCCAAAAGCATCCTCGGGTAAAGCCGATTCTGCGAATCGGCGACTCGGCGAGCATAGTTGACGAGGTGCTCGACGGCAAAGTCGAAATCGGATTCGTCGGCTTCAAGAACGCGGAGACCAGACTTTCTTTTGAGAAGATCTGGCAGGACGAAATGGTACTCACGGTGCCGAGCGCACATCCATGGGCCCGCCGAAAGTTCGTTGAGCTGTCAGACTTGAGGTCGGAACAATTCATCTCGCGTGAACGCGGCTCGGGAACCTTGGATTCTTTTCGTCACCTTATTACCAAGGGTCGACGTTCAGCCGACGACCTGCTCAGTGTAGCGATGGAGCTTGGAAGCACCGCGGCGGTTAAAGAGGCTCTAATCTCGGGGTTGGGTATTTCGATTTTGTCCCGCGTTTCAGTGAAGCGTGAACTGGCCGATGGCCTGCTAACAGAAATCCCGATTCGCGGATTCAAGATGATTCGCGACTTTTATGAGGTTTGCTACAAAGGCCGGCCGTTATCACCGGTTGCTCAGGCATTCCGCGAGTTTCTAAAAGCAGATAGCTCTTCCAAGCACTACCGGCATGAACGCCGTAGGATTGTGTAAGTATCCTCCGTGCGCGCTGCCAGCTCTCCCACCACGCACATTTATCGTTGGTTGTATTGACCAAACCTCTATAGATGATAGAAGAAAGAAATAGCCTAAATCTCGAGAGCAGGAGGGTTCCATGAGTAATTTAGAAGGGGAGCAGGCTCCGGCATTCACGTTGGAAGGCAGCGATGGCAAACGACATTCTTTGTCCGACTACCGAGGTAAAAGCGTCATCCTTTATTTTTATCCGAAAGATGACACGCCGGGCTGCACCAAGGAAGCTTGCGGCTTTCGTGATTCCATCGATTCGGTGACGAATTCTAACGCCATCGTTTTGGGGGTAAGCAAAGACGGAATCGAATCGCACAATCAATTTATCGCTAAGTATAACTTGCCGTTTACTCTTCTTTCCGATCCCGAAACCAAAGTTATGCAGGCTTACGGCGCGTGGGGTGAGAGGAAAAACATGGAGGGCAAGACCGTGGAAGGCGCTATTCGCTCGACCGTGGTAATCGGCCCTGACGGCAAGGTGTTACGTCAATGGGCGCCGGTTGCTAATGCGGAGGAGCATCCTCGTGAAGTGTTGCAGTTCCTCCAGAAGTGACGGCGGGGTATCGGGATGAACCGGGCATTCGTACCGCGGGTCAACATCGCGAGGGCGAGGTTCGAAGGACGGTTTCGTTCGGCCTGGGCTAAAACCGATGAGCTGTTCCGTCTGATCAAAGAAGATCAGATGCTAACCAAGCCGATTGTCTGGCGCCACTCTTTTATTTTTTATGTCGGGCATCTTCCGGCGTTCACCTGGAATCAAACTTGTGGCGCACTGCGGCACTGGCAATCCTTCAATCCTTATTTCGACGATTTGTTTTGTCGCGGCATCGATCCGGACGTTGACACTGGCGAGTGTCACTGGCACCCGGAGGTTCCGGATACATGGCCCGAGCTGGATGCAGTTCTGAAATACCGCGATCAGGTTCGCTCGGCGGTCTTGGAAGCGCTCGATAACATGTCGCGTTTGGAATCCTCAGAGATCATGGCGCAAGACGGGTGGGCCTTCGAAATGGTTCTCGAGCATGAATACATGCATCAAGAAACTCTGTTGTATATGATGCATGAGCTGCCGCTTGATAAAAAAATCCGCCCACCCAAAACTCCAACCTATTCCTTCCACACGGGCGCACGTTCTTGTTCAATGGAAGTACCGGGCGGCAAAGTTTTACTCGGCGCAAAGTTCTCTGAATCAGACTTCGGCTGGGATAACGAGTTTTCACAAACGGTTGTCGATGTACCGGCATTTACAATGGACTCGATGCCCGTCACCAATGGCGAATATTTTGAATTCGTGCAGTCCGGCGCTTACGATGTAGAGAATTACTGGCGACCAGAAGATTGGCCCTGGAAAGTGCAAACCGCCAGGAAGCACCCCAGCGTTTGGCTCCAACGCGGCAGCCTTTGGCTCTACAAAGCGATGTTCGATCTCTTTCCTCTGGCCCAGGTGTCCAGTTGGCCGGTCTACGTCACCGTTGCTGAGGCGCGTGCCTATGCTAGCTGGCGCGGCAAGCGATTGCCGACTGAGGCGGAGTTTCAACGCGCCTGCTATGGCGGACCTGACGAAATCCAGACGCATTATCCGTGGGGTGAATCAGCGCCGGCGCATCGTCATGGCAATTTCGATTTTAGCTCGTGGTCGCCGAATCCCGTTGGTTCCCATCCAGCCGGCGTGAGCCGATGGGGTATTGGAGAATTGGTCCATCCAGCCGGCATGAGCCGATGGGGTATTGGAGAATTGGTCGGTAATGGCTGGGAGTTAACCGATACGCGATTCGCGCCGTTTCCAGGCTTCACGCCTTACATGCCTCGCTATCCTGACTACTCCAAGGATTTTTTCGATGGAAAGCACTTTGTCGTCAAGGGCGGTTCCTGGGCAACTCCGGCGGAACTGCTGCGACCGACGTTCCGCAATTGGTACCAAGGTCACTATCCGTATGTGTTCGCCAAATTTCGATGCGTTTCGAGCTAAAGCTAAGAATTACATGATCCGTCTCACGAAATGCTTGGATACCTGCACTCACTGACAGATGTACTTGCTAAATCTCGCCACCTGCATGGCGGAAAGCACCGAGAGCTTCTGTC
>JAJONK010000508.1 GCA_021323355.1 Deltaproteobacteria bacterium | reverse complement strand
GTATCCGTGCCGATCATCGTCGCCGGAAACCAAGCAGTCCGGCCGCAAGTGCGCGAGATTTTACAAGCCGGCGGCAAAGAAGTTCGTCTAACCGACAATGTGATGCCAAGCTCCGGAGTAATCGCAGTAGATTCCACGCGCGATGAGATACGCAAACTGTTCATCGAGCGAATCACGCATGCACGGGGCATGTCGGCGATCACTGAACTCGTTTCAGTTGTGCTGCCGACGCCGATGGCGGTGCTCAACGGGGTGAGGCTCGGCGCCGTTGGCACCGATCAAGAAGAAGGGTGGGGCGAGATGCTCGTGGTTGACGTAGGTGGCGCGACCACGGATGTGCACTCGATCGGCTACGGCTATCCCGCCGGCGAAAATGTCATAACCCAAGGACTCCCGGAGCCGTACGCCAAGAGAACCGTGGAAGGGGATCTGGGCATTCGTTTTAACGCCGCCACTCTTTTGGAGCAGGTCGGCCCGGATCGCTTCGATGCGGAATGGCGCTCGATGTTTCCTCAGTTACAAGTCTCGCGTGATCAGATCGGCCGCTACATCAACGAGATTAGCGAAGAAACTGCTCGTATCCCCGAGGAAACGTGGCACACGATTGCCGACGCTGTATTGGCGCGCCTCGCCGTAGATATTGCTGTGGAGCGTCATGTGGGCAAACGAGAAAGGATTGTGACTTCCGCGGGTGAGGCCTGGGTACACTACGGCAAAGACTTGCGCAATACGCCACGGCTCATCGCAACTGGCGGCGTATTCGTGCACAACCCTTATGGTTCAATGATCGTGCGCGGTTCCGGCAAAGGGCAGCTTGATGCGACAGTCCTCCGTCCGGAGCGACCGCAGGTCTATTTGGATACCTCCTATATTCTCTATGCGGTTGGGTTGCTTGGTGAGAATAGCCCCGACCTGGCGGTGCGGCTCTTTAAGGAGTCTATGACTCCAGTCGCGGACAAGTGAGGTTATTGTTCAGCAGGTACGAAGGCAAAACGTCAAGTTGGGCAGATCCGTATTCGTAAGCTTCGATCGAATCTGGTGGATGCGTTAGCAGGGGGTATTAGCTTAATCCTGTATCGGTGAACAGGTGCGTTAGGATGGTCTTAATTCACACCGGAAACGACATTCCCATTCGGTGGCCGCTTATCTTTGGTTGGCCGTTCAAAAAAAGCATCTTCGCGATGAACATAACCGCGAATAGTCTTGCCTTCGAAAACCGTCTGTACCTGAAGATAGTCTCCTTTGGCGCTGATTACCTTTATCCGTGTCGACGGTTCGAGCGTAGCTATAATCTTGGCGTCTGCCCGAGGGCCACCGCGGACAAACGATGATTGTCCAACAACTTCAAAGGTTCCCAAACGCGAATCTCTCTTCTTGGGCGAGCTTTCTTGCGGCGGAGGTTGCTCGGAGTTGGGCGCCGAGGACGGTGCAGCATGATCTTTCGGAAGATCCTCCGGCTTCGCGCGGACCGGGGTTACGCCTTCTCGCAGGGCCAAAGAAAGCTCTGGTTCGCTGGTTCGAAACCTCACTGGACGATTTTGATATTCAGCAAACGATGCCGGACGATTTTCGGTGGCCGGCACTTGCCCGAGATACCCTTTAATCTGCTGAGAATACAACGCTCCGCCGGCACCACCAAGGGCAAGCAAAGCCAAGACTAAGCCAATGGGTACCCATGCTAAACTTCTGCGCCGGGGCGGTTGCATAACAGAGGTAGGACCGGACGATGTAGTAGGGGTGGTTTGAAGGCTGGAATGGCGTATGTCCGGTGCCGTGAAAGCAGCGCCACGGTTTGGCTCGGGACGATTTGCTAATCCAAGGTCGCGCGCAACCTCTTGAACTATTTCGGTCGTGACTGTTTTCTTGCCGTCAGCATAGGCAAGAAGTAGTGCGTTATCGCAGATAATGTTAATCAATCGAGGAATACCGCCGGAAAACAAGCTGATATCCGCAAGTACCTCGGCATCGAATAAATCTTTACCGCGAAATCCTGCGCCACGAACTCTGAAGGTAATATAACGACTGACCTCGTCATTGGTGAGAGGAGTAAGACGGCTGTGAATGACGATGCGTTGCTTGAGGTGGTGTAGTTTCGGGTGGTTCAGTCGGATTTGAAGCTCAGGTTGGCCGGTCAATACGATCTGTAGTAATTTTTCGCCGCCATATTGAAAGTTTGAAAGAAAACGAATCGATTCGAATGTCTCATCGCTCAAGTTCTGCGCTTCATCGATCAGTAGCGCAACGATGCGGCGCCTGCGAAACTGTGCGATCAAGTAGTCGCGAAGCTGCTCGATGCTCGAAACCCGGTCCTGAGGATCGCCCACCAGGCCCAGCTCACGGGAAACTAGCTGGATCAGCTCGGTTGAATTGAGTTGATCGTAAGAGATGAAGATAACCTGAATGGTCGAGCCCAAATCGCGAATGATCTTATCGAGCAGGGTGGTCTTTCCTGTGCCGACGTCGCCGGTCAGCAGGATTAAACCTTTTCTCCATTCAATGCCGTAACGCAGATTGGCAAACGCCTCGCGATACAATTCGTTATCGTAAAATATTCGTGAATCCGGCGTGGCGCTAAACGGTGGCGCTAGGAAGCCAAAGTGTTCGTTGTACATAAAAAGGCCGATGCCAATCCCGGTACGGTGACTTTAAGACCTAGCGCTCAGACCCTTTATACTGATAATAGGAGCTGCGTTAACATTTTCAGCGATCTGTCTCGCCGATAGACAAGCGAATACTCTCTTCGTCGGTTTAGAGGTTAATATCATTTTATAATCTCGGCGCAATCGGCTCGTAATAAAACAGCAAGAGTTGCGACGGTTGTCAAGAATGTTTTTGGCCGCCTTCGCGTGGAGATTTGAAAACGTGGGCTGCAAGGCACACGATTCAGACGCTTCAGCGTCTACCCCGACTCACTCCGAAACAATCGAGCATCCCGCCCCGCTGTCGGTCAGGAGATAAAGAAACCAAACGGGAAGCCAGGGCAATTACCAGCGCAAACACGGTGGCCTGTTCAAGCCGATTCCGCACTCGAGTATTGGTGTGTTGGCTAGAAGATATTGAGGCAACCAGGATGATCGTTGAGAGGTGCTTCGTGTTTTGTGGTTTAGAACCCTGGGGATGTGACAGAACTGGGCGATTGGGAGAAGGCTGGCTGCGGAAGAATCCTCGGCAGCCGCAGGCTAATAGCCCGATATTGCGTGATTTGCTTGAGTTTCGATTGTCGGCTTTGGAGTGAATGGTAGCCAACGGTTTGTGAAGCCGATCTGGATGGGATGCTTAGCGTCTTCGCGATTCTTCAATCCATTTATCTCGAGCCGGTGCAACACCAGGTTATTCGAGACTGGTCTAATTGTGACGACCACTGGAAAACCATCCCGCACGATCCGCTCAGCGAATTCCTCGGCTTCTCTGCGGGACAGAAACGATGCCACGATGAGACGGAAAGAACCGTCCGGCTGCTGACGCAACAATGTTTCCTCATTCAGCGCAGGTAGTAAAAGGTCCTGTCCGGCATTAATCCAGTTCAGATTGGCAATGTCCGGGTTGAACTCTTTAATAAGGTCAATACCCAATATCGCGCTCCTGCTGCCATATGCGTCAGTGGCGATTTGAAAAACCGTCGAGCCGTTTTGAATCGTTAGCCGATGATCATTCGATTTGGCACTAATTTCGGCGGTTTGCTGTCGCGTATCGGCTATTTTCACGTTCATCTTAGGCCGGTTGGCATTTTGGCCGGTTACCAGTAAAGACCACTCGGCTAAATTTTTCTGATATCCGTTTAGAGACTCACTGGCGCCTGTGAAAAACTTTCCAGGATCGGTGAGGGAAGCAAATCCGAGTAGGATGACGATCGCTAAAGAAGCGGCCGCAGCGGCTGCTAACGTACCTATCGGTTTGCGCTTGGAGATCGGAACTGTCGTTTCGCTCGAGAGTATTTCGGCGCCCGCGGCTGGTTCTGCAACGGCCCGTGCGCGGTCGGTTTGGTTACGGTTAAGCTGGTTGGTTTGGTCATGGAAAAGCTGGTTGTCCGGCGCGATCCGTAGATCGCGAACCACCTCCCCGATGATCTCTGGAGACACATATTTCTCCGAGCCAGCAAACGCTATCACTAAAGCATTATCACAAATTACATTGATTAGCCGTGGAATGCCCTTTGAATAAAAGGCAATTTTCTCAACGGCATCACTGTGGAATAATTCAGGATTGTCACAGCCGGCGACCCGGATCCGAAAATTGATGTAAGAACCTACCTCGTCATCTCTCAACCGAGCGAGTTCCGACCGAATTGCGATTCGCTGTTTGAGCTGCCTCAGGTGTGACTGATCGAGTTTGGCCTGAAGTTCAGGTTGACCCATTAGGACGATCTGAAGAAGCTTTTGGCGATCTGTTTCGAGATTCGAGAGAAGCCGCAATCCCTCCAACGATTCGTCGCTCAAATTTTGAACTTCATCTATGAGCATGCAAACGGTTCGGCCATGCTCAAGTTGTTCGATCAGATAGTCGTTTAGTGCCTCTATCATGCTAAGCCGGTCTTTTCCTGCCGTTGGTAAGCCGAGCTCTCGCGAAAT
>JAJONK010000507.1 GCA_021323355.1 Deltaproteobacteria bacterium | reverse complement strand
TTTGGAAATCTATCCAGCGTACCGCTCATGATAAGCCGCGCCGCGCTCACCATATAAGTCAGCGGAAAACCGAGCGCGGTGGCGAGCATTTTAAAACCATCATAGCGTTCGCTGCCGACCAGCCAGGGGTGACAATCCTGGGCTTCGAAGATGCGCGTTCCGGGATGAACCAAAACCGGCACATCCAGCTTGCAGACCTCTTCGTAGAAAGGCCAGAGCACCTCGGCGTCGAGATCGCAGTTTTGATGACCACCCATCAATTTTACGCCTTTGAAGCCGAGTTCTGTCACAGAGCGCGTCAATTCACGCACAGCTTCAGCGACGTCAGGCAAATACACCCAGGAGATTGGGATGAATCGTTCGCTGCCGCCAATATCCTCGGCAACCGTATCGTTGTAGGCGCGCGCCATGGCATTGCCCAGAGACGGCTCCACTTCGTAGATGAGCGGCCGGTTGTCAGGAATTACCACCTGGTAATCGAAGCCTTCGCGCTCCATAACATCGTGGCGGATCTCCAGGTTCCAGCGAGTTTCGCTGAAAGAATGAATCTTCTTGCCGTCGCGGTAGTAGGTCGCGGCATCGCCGGGAAATTTCTCGCCATAACGGATCATTTCACCGGCGCCTTTTTTAAGCTCAACGTGCCCTCGGCCGGGATGATCGACTCGTTCGATAAAGCGCACCGGCCAATAATGAGTATCGCCATCGATATACATTTTTACCTCATTAGGAATTTTGAATCACAGGCCGGATCTTATTTGCAAGGCGATGTGAGGTCAACAAGTGCGATAACCAGATGATCTATGGATCTGCGCATAAGTTCGTTTGGCGAGACGCCTTTGACAGCCGGGCTCAAGTTCTAGTAACGGTTGGATCATGGCAAAAACCAAAATCACTTTGGCATTGGGTTCTTACGACCGCCACGCGCCGCTGCTGGAAGGTTGTATTCAGCACCCGCAATTCGATGTGCAATATGTCGAGCTCGACCCGCAGCAGGGGCGGCACGAGCGCTTCCTGCAAAATTTTGAATTCGATGCTGCTGAACTGTCGCTGTCTTCCTATCTGATCGCCATCGACCGAGGAATGCCGGTCCATGCCGTGCCGATCTTTCCAAGGCGCTTGTTCAGCCAGTCGCAAATGTATAAGAACGTTCACTGCCGCATCGACTCGCCCATGGATCTGGCGGACAAGAGGATTGCTCTGAGCGGATATCAAAATACACTAGGCGTGCGGGCAAAAGGCGACCTAAGCCATTTTTATGGCGTGCCGCGCACAACCGTAACCTGGATAACTCCAGGCAAAGAGGTGCTGGACCTAGAGTTGCCGGGCGATGTCAAACTCGAAACCCGGGACAGCATGGATCAGATCGAAGCCGAGTTCGTCCAAGGCAAAATCCATGCAATGTTTGTCTCCCGTCTGCCGAAAGTTTTTCGCGAAGGAAACCAAAATGTCGCTCGCTTGTTCAGTGACCCGCAAGCGGAGGAGGAGCGCTACTTGGAGGCGGAAGGTTATTTTCCGATCATGCACGTGCTGGCATTCCGAAAACAACTGGCGCAACGAGAGCCGGAACTGCCTAAAGCTCTTTACGACATTTTTGAGCAGGCCCGACTTCAGGCGCTAAAGCGGTGGGCCGATCCTAATTGGTCAATGGTGATGTGGGGCAGGCGCGAACTGGAGCGGCAAGAGACGCTTTGCAACTTCGATCCCTGGCGCAATGGGCTTGAAGCAAATCGAAAAAACATCGAGAGGTTCGCCCTGTATAGTTACGAGCAGGGACTAACCAAGCGCCAATTAACGCCGGAAGAGCTATTCGTGGTGATTGAATGAAGTCGTTGCCAATGTCACGACACGGTTCGATTAGCGGCCGAGCTTAGACATCGGATATGAAGCAGCAACGATGAATCAGCGCGAGTCCTTTAGGCTAACAGAATGGATGTCCGGAATCTCAAAATTTTATCGACATCGATCGCTGATCCGTTCCGCTATTGTTCGCGTCGCATCACTATACGGCTCCGGCTGAGAATGTATCGCATTGGTCGAGATCCCGACTCTCGAGGCCGCGACGAAACCATCGAACACGTTGCTCCGCGCTGCCGTGGGTAAAGCCCTCCGGCACTACGTAACCTTGACTGCGTTTTTGAATTCGGTCATCACCGATCTGCGCGGCTGCATTCAGACCCTCCTCGATGTCTCCCTCCTCGAGAATCTTCCGATCCCGGTTGGCCGTGCCCGCCCAGATCCCGGCAAGGCAGTCGGCTTGAAGTTCCACCCGCACTGAAATGGCGTTCGCTTGGGCGCGGCTCGAGCGGCTCTGCAACTCGCCTGTCTTTCTCATGACACCGAGTTGATTTTGCACATGATGACCGATTTCGTGGGCGATGACATAGGCCTGCGCGAAATCTCCCGGCGCTTTGAAACGGTCGCGCAGCTCGCGAAAGAATTCCAGATCGATGTAAACGTTACTGTCTCGCCCGCAGTAGAATGGTCCGGAAGCTGATTGCGCAAACCCACAGGCAGACTCTACGGCGCCGGAGAAAAGCACCAGCTTGGGCTCCTGATATTCTTGCCCATGCCGGCGAAAGATTTCTCCCCAAGTGCGTTCGGTGCTGGCCAGCACGCTGGAAACAAACTGACCCATTTCATCTCTGGCGCCTTGTTGCGGGGCTTGCTGGGATGACGGTGCGCTATCGATGTTTCCTTGCAGTAACACACTAGGATCGATGCCGAAGAATAGTCCGATTAGCACGATCGCGATGGTGCCAATCCCGCCGCCGGCCAATCCTCGGGATACTCTCATGCCCCGGCGATCTTCAACGTTTGTGCTTTGGCCTTCTTGATCGAGTCGCATACAAACTCCTTCCCGGTTAAACCCAGAACCTGGTACCGCGCGCCTGCATCAGCAGTCTTCCCGAGAGACTAAGTCTTA
>JAJONK010000506.1 GCA_021323355.1 Deltaproteobacteria bacterium | reverse complement strand
GGACGAATCTTCGTCGCCGCCGAAGCCGACGATGCCATGATGACGCAGGAAATGGAGCTGCTCGGCGAAGGTCAAATTCTCTTTTCATCGGACTTTCCGCACGACGAAGGTCGCGGCGACGCCATGAAAGAGATTCTTGAACGGCATGATCTTTCAGAGTCTCAGAAGCGCAAAATTCTTTGCGATAACACCGTGCGCTTCTTTGACGGGAAATAGGTTAGCCGGGAATAAAGGGGGCATTATCTGTGAAACCGCGTTTAGCCGCTGCTTGGTTTTTTACCTTGGCGCTTCTGACATTCTCTTTCAGCAATGCGGCCAATGTCCGGATCGCCATACCGGGTTACAATATTACGCAGCTCGCGTTTTTCGTGGCCAAAGACAGGGGCTACTACAAAGAAGAAAATTTGGATGTCGATCTTATTCAAATGACCGGCACACTGGCCAATTTGGCGCTCATGACCAGCGAGGTGCCGTTCACCAGTGTTCCGGCGGCGGCGATGAACGCCAACTTGCGCGGCGCCAATCTGCGCGTGCTTTTTTCCAGTTACGAGCGGCCTTTGTTTTGGCTCATGACCCGCGCACCGATACGCGACATCAAAGAGCTCCAGGGCAAGAAAATGGGCGTACCGGGATTCAACTCCGCGGGCTATTTCCTGCTTCGAGAGTATCTCTCTAAGCATGGGATGGAGCCCGGAAAGGATTATACCTTGCTTCAGGCTGGTGACAGCGGGCCGCGGCTTCTGGCACTGCAAAACAATTTTGTCGATGCGACGATTTTGCCGTTACCTTGGAATATCATGGCGCAAGATATCGGCATGCATGAAGCCGGCTCTATGGCCAAAAGCGATCTTATCGCCCCCAGCGGCGCCATCGTCGTGCGCGAGGAATTGCTCCGCAGCGCGCCGGCAGTGGCCGAACAGTTCACCCGCGCAACTTTGAAAGGCCTGCATTTCGCATTGCAACGGCGCAGCGCGACGATTCCGATCATCACCCGCAGCCTCAAAATAAAAGACGATCTGGCGGCTAAAGGTTATGACGCCGCTCTTCCAGCGCTGACCCAAGACGGCACATTTAGCGAAGAGTCTCAGAAAAAGGCGGTGGAGGCAGTATTGCGCATTGCCGGCGCAAAAGAATCTCTGCCGCCGGACAGGTTCTTCAACTTCGCAATCACGAAAAAAGTCACAGCGGAGTTGCAAGCAAAAGGCTGGAAGCCATAAGCCCTCAAAGGATCTCAGAGGCGAGATGGATCCTCGTGCTCGTGTCCGTGAAACGTGATCGAGAATTCCGAACGAACACGAACACGTACCACGAACACGGATTCGAGCGAGCGCAACGAAGTATATGAGTCATTTCAGCAGCCAGCTAATTTTGAAACACCATGGTCAGATACCCCGTCCCGTTGCTCCCCTGATAGCACAGCGATTGACCTCTGACATCTTGGCCTAGAGCGCCGCGCATCATATAAAGATGGCCTGCGCGACCCTCGGGATTCCATGTCTCAAAATCATCTTCGCTCATGTCTAGGAGCCTGCCATGCTGGCCTCTCTCGAGCCACTCTTGAGCGAGCCGATCGAAACGTTCCCCCTGCGGCACCACGTATTCCGGTGGCTTGGAAAAATCGAAGGTGTGCGATAACCCGCCGCTGGCGACGAAAAATGCTCTGCGATCCAGTCGTCGCACCGCTTCGGCAATGATCTCGCCAAACCGCCGATGCGCTTCGCGGGGTCCGCGCCACCAGATCGAGCAGGGCAAAAGCGGTATGCGACGCTCTTGGCAAAGTAAATGGCCCGGCACCCAGACTGCGTGCTCCTGCGCAACCCGATGAATACGCCTGACCGGCAGTCCCGCGTCGCGGGCAAGATCGCCGATCAGCGCCGCGAGCTCCGGATCGCCCGGGAAACTGAAAAGCTGCGGTTCCACGCCTTGATAAGACGAATCGCAGCCGTCTTCGTGTTGCGCGCCATCGTCGATGAAAAATCCGTCGCGCGGCATCCAGTGGGTCGACGCCAACACAATCACGTCGGGTTGACACTCGTCCAAGTGCCGCCGCACTTGATCAATGGCGTCTAGCGATTTGTTGCGATGATCGTTGGGGCGATGGCGCGCCTCGTACATTGGAATCGTATGCGGCAACACGGCAGCGCCGATGAAGCGGCCGTTGCCGGTCGTGATCGGATGGGGCAGGGACGCCGGCTCCGCGCCGCAAAATTCTCTGACGCACCATGCCGCAAAATCTGCCGCCTCCTGTTCCGCTGCCAGAATCCCGACGACATCCGAAGAGATCACGCGAATAACCGGAACTTGTGCCCGGGCAAACGTTGCATTGCGCTCAGCCGGCATCAGCGCGACGGTATAAATACAATCGTATTTTTCACTGACAGACGTGCCGTTTTTTTGGCGATTGATCGAACGAGGGTAGCCAAGCACTTCGATATCGATGATCACGGCGGGCCGCTCACGATAACGCGCCAGCGCCGGCGTCCAGAGATCGGTCAACTGGACCAAAGTTCCTCGCTCGAACATGTCGTCGATGGTTCGGTAATTCATAGAACACCTCACGGGTTGACGTTCATCGCCTAGCCAACTTAGCAGACTATTACAGAGATTAGCTAAAATCTAATTGTGGCGAGATCGTCTGCCTTTATTACCGAGTGTTTTGAGCGGCAGTCTCGCACCGTTCAAGCGTTCGCTTGCGCTCACTATTCAAATCGTTAAACCGCTCCATTTCTGTCGCTCGGTTCTAAGCCGTCCGGATTCCGAGAAACGATTTGAACGGAGGCAAAGCCGGTTGAACGTCTCAAACGATTTGAAGGGGGCTCTCATCGAATCGCTGTTCTTTAAATGAGCCCTACCAAAGTCCTATTACGGTTGACACACTAGGGCTTAGATGGATAAATACCGCGCTAGGTGAGCAATAATCTGATG
>JAJONK010000505.1 GCA_021323355.1 Deltaproteobacteria bacterium | reverse complement strand
AAGATCGTGGAAGTTGGAAGGTTAACCGGCACAGCGGCGCGGACGATCGATGCCGGCGGGTTGGCTGTGTCTCCGGGCTTTATCGATCATCATACGCACTTGGACGCGCAGATGTTGTGGGATCCCTATGGAACTTGTGAACCGCAGCATGGTGTTACCAGCGTGGTTATGGGCAACTGCGGCTTATCGCTTGCCCCAGTCAAGAAGGGCGATGAGGACGCGATCGTAAAAAGTTTCGTTCGAGTCGAGGCAATTCCGCGGTTCGCTCTGGAGCAAGGGGTGAAATGGGGATGGAACACCTACGGCGAATACCTCGATGCGCTGGAAGGGAAACTCGGTATCAATGTCGGCGGGCTGGTCGGCCATATCGCCATGCGCCACAACGTCATGGGTGAGGAGGCCGTGGAGCGCACGGCTAGCGCCAAAGAAGTCCAGCAGATGCGCGGCTTGGTCTTGGAAGCGATGGAAGGCGGCGCCTTGGGATTATCGACCAACCGCAACGAGCGTCATATGCGCGAGGACGGCAAGCCGGTGGCGAGTCGTTTGGCCGATGATGATGAGCTGTTCGCGCTGTGCGATGTTTTGGCGGAGCGCAACGGCGGCGTTATCGAAACCATTTTGGGCCGCAACAAGATCGAACATTTCAAATTTTACCATGAGCTGGCAAAACGGACGCAGCGACCGGTCCTCTGGCAGAGCCTGCAACATCGATGGGCAGAGCCCACTCTGTGGCGTGAACAGCTCGACGCCGTAGAACCGATTTTCCGCGAAGGTTATCAAGCGTATGGCTTGTCCCATACCGTGCCGCTCGTGCGCCATTTCGAGCTTAAGAACTGCCAGGTTTTCGATGAATTCCCGACCTGGAAAAATCTCATGTTCCTTCCCGTTGAGGTGCGCAAGCAGGCTTTTGCCGATGGCGAAACCAGACAAAAATTGCGAGCCGATCTCGCCAATCCGGCGCCCACCAACTTTCACCGAAACTGGAACATCGTCCGCGTCGAAAAAGTGTTGAAACCCGAGAACGAGAAATACAACGGCAAGACAATCGCTGAGCTGGGGGCGATGCGCAATCAAGATCCGCTGGACGCCTTCCTGGATCTCGCGCTCGAGGAAGATCTCGGCACGGTTTTCTGGAATGCTAATAACGGCGGCGACATCGATGCAATGGGAGAGATCCTGCGCAGCCCGTATGTGTTAATCGGAACTTCCGATGCAGGGGCCCATGTGCAGTTTGGCGCCGATTTTGGTTATTGCACCATCCTTCTCGGTATGTGGGTGCGCGAGCGTCAGGTAATGAGTCTCGAACAGGCCGTCCATAAACTGACATTCCATGTGGCATCGATCTTCGGCTTGCAGGATCGCGGTTTGTTACGGCCGGGTTATGCCGCGGACCTGGCGATCTTCGATCCCAAAACCGTCAATTCTCATGAACCGGAATGGGCTCATGACTATCCGGCGGGAAGCAAGCGTTTGATCCAGCGTTCGGTTGGAATGCATTATACCATCGTCAATGGCACGGTGATCCATGAAGACAGCCGCATGAGCGGGGACCTGCCAGGCCAGGTCCTTCGCGGGCCTCTCTACAGAGAGCAAAAGGTCGCGGCATAATCGGATGGGAGTGAGCTATATACCGGTTGCCCGGATTGCCGAGTTGGCGCCGGGTGTCATGAAAGAAGTCGACCTCGGCGGACGTCAGGTGCTGTTGACGTTCGCCGAGGGGAAATACTTTGCGTTTTCGAGGCAGTGTCCTCATGAAGACGCCGACCTGCAATCCGCCGGACAACTGCTGAACGGAACCAAGTTGCGTTGCAACAACCATGGCTATTGTTTTGACCTCAAAACCGGCGAGTGCATGCTGCCTCAAGGAGGACCGCCGCTGACGGTGCTTCCGACCGAGGAAAAAGGCGAAGATGTGTGCATTCGCCTCGAATGGTAAGTAAGCCCATCTTTGTGCCGCGGGATTGCTTCTGACGCGCTCCGCGGTTCCGTTTCACGCTTCCAAGACCTGCCGTTAGGGAATTTACAACCTTCTAACTGCAGCTCTGGTCAACTTTCGTGAGAAAAGGTAAATTTCTACATGGCTGGCTTGCATAGCCTGCTCGTTGGATCGGACTGTTGAAGCGCAGAACTTCATGACACCTCACAGAAAATTACGTTTGCTGACTCTGCTCGGGCTCGGATTTTTATCTGTTGCTTTGGCCGGCCAGCTAAGCGCGCAAGAAAAGAGCTTCCTCTGGAAAGTGGATTCTGGCCAGAACAATCTTTATATCCTCGGCTCGATTCATTTGCTGAATAAGGAGGCCTACCCACTCAAGCAGAGCATTGAAAACGCATTTGATCAGGCGAAAAAACTGGTTTTGGAGATCGACTTGCTCAGCGTAAACGCCGAAAAGGTTCAGCAGCTGATGCTGCAGAAAGGTGCCAGTACCGATGGCACCGGGTTGCATCAGAATGTCTCCAACGAAACCTACGAAAGTGTCGCGACGAGGGCCAAAGAGCTGGGTATCGATATTCGGCTGTTGAATTCTTTTAAGCCCTGGATTGTCGCCACGACCATGGCGGCGATGAAGCTGCAACAGCTGGGATTTGATCCGAGATTGGGTATCGATCGATACTTTGCCGGGCGCGCCATTCAATCCAACAAGCCCACTGGCGGCTTAGAAACTGCTGAATTTCAGCTCGATTTGTTTGATCAATTTTCGGCAAAGGATCAAGAACTCTTGCTGCGCCAGAGTATGAATGAGATGGACCATTTGGAACGAAATGTCTCGGAAATTGTGCGCGCATGGAAAAGTGGCGACGTCGACTCATTAGAAAGACATCTCCTGGCGGGCATGCGCGATTATCCGGAGATCCATCGAAAAGTGATCGATGATCGCAACCGGCGCTGGCTACCGCAGATCGAAGGCCTGTTATCGAGAGGCG
>JAJONK010000504.1 GCA_021323355.1 Deltaproteobacteria bacterium | reverse complement strand
CCGACCGGCAGCTCATACTCTTCTAACGTCGCCCAAAGCGGTTCAAAGTATTCGTCGAACCAGTTTCGTCCCTCCATGATGCTCGAGCGCATGAAAACGGCGCGAAAACCGAGATCGGTGGCGCACCGTTTCGCCTCGGCGACCGCTTCATCGATGTCGAATGGCGATAACATGCCGGCGCCGAGAAGCCGGACCGGATTGGTTTTACAAAAATCGTAAAGCCAATCGTTATAGGCGCGCGCGAGAGCGGCCGCGAATTTCGGTTCCATTCTAGGTTCGCTCAAGACTTGCAGCCCACGGGTGGGGTAGAGCACCGCGACATCGATACCTTCGATGTCCATCGCCTCGAGCTGGACGCCGGCGGTCCAGCCGCGCTCGGCATGCGATCTATAGATATTCTGGTTTTTCCTGAAGTTGTGGCCTCGATGGTGCGATGAGTTGCGATTGTGGCTTGCCGGCAATCCCCAGTAGCGGCCGTCCGGATGCGCCATGCGCAAATCTCGAACGTTATCGCTGGTTAGGCCGCGCGGCGCATCGGCTTTGTACTTCGCATCGATATAGCGTTTCCACAGATCCACCGGCTCCATCAAATGCATATCGCTATCAAGAATCTTAAAATTATTTTTCATGAACCACCCTCATGAGAATCGGTTAGCTTACCGATACCGCGCCGTCTGCGTCAGTGTCAACGCGAGTCACTCTAAGAATCTGCTTTGCCGGACCGGGGGTATCTGATAAATTCAGATTTCCTAACGATCAACAGGAGAAGAAAATGTCTTTAAAAATTTTTTTGCGCTTGTGGTTTGCCAGTATGCTTCTCTTCCTGCTCATGAACGGTGCGCCTGGCGATGCCCAATCAAATGCTCCGGCCCCATCGGTGACGGTTTATCAGGCCTGGGGTTGAGGATGCTGTTCGGAGTGGGTCGGGCACCTGCAATCGAATGGTTTCAAAGTCGAAAAGAAGAGCGTCAGCGGCAAGCAACTCGCGGATTTCAAAATAAAAAACAAGGTACCGGAGAAGCTCTATTCGTGTCATACCGCGCTGGTGCAGGGCTACGTTATTGAAGGTCACGTGCCGGCGGATCTAATCTGGAGGGACCCAATCCGCAACCCTACGAGGTGATTAGCTTTGACAAGGCGGGAAGGACTTCAGTCTACGCGAGAAGGTAGTAACATGTTGCTCGTTCAAGCGGGCACTCCGCACTTTGAATACGAAAGTTCAACCGTTCAAAGGTTCAACAGTTCAACGCTAAGACGGAACGTTTTGTGCCCAAAGCTGGGATGACGTCGAATGAAGATTAGAGCGGTCTCTCGTAGCTTCTATCCGGTCTGCTTATTAGGCGCGTTTCTCGCTGCTTTGCTTGCGCAGCCGATCGTGACCTCGGCGCAAGAAAAGAAGAACGTGCGCATGGTTTTCGTCAGCCTCGCCTGGAACAGCGAGATCCCGTTTCGGACAGCGCTTGCGCGGGGATTCTTCAAGCAGCAAGGCCTCCAAGTCGAACCTATTCTCATCCGTGGCGGTCCGGCGGCGATCGCCGCTCTGGTTTCCGGTGAAGTGGATTTTGCGGCTATCGGCGGCGCTCAGGCAGTTTTGCGCAGTAAAGCGCGCGGTTTGGATTTGGCTATCATTGGATGCACTTCGAGCACGACGAATTACATTTTGCTTGGTAACAAGCAGACGCGTAGCGTGGAAGATCTCAGAGGAAAGATCATTGGTGTAACCGGCGCTGGAACGTATTCCGAGTTCGCCATGAAAGCTTTTCTCAAAAAGAACAACCTCAATCCCGACAAAGACGTGGTGCTGCGCGCGGTTGGCGGCACGGTTTGCCGGGCGGCGGCAATCGAAAAGGGGATCATTGCCGCGGCGCCGTTTTCTACAGAAGACGGCGTTCGGCTCATCAAGGCGGGCTATTCTGTCATCAGCAACATGAGCGAGTCATTAGGTATTCCGCAAAACATCCTGGTAACCCGCAATGAGATGCTGGAGAAGTTTCCCGAGACCAGCAAGCGTATGCTCAAGGCCTATATACAAGGAATCAATCTCGCCAAGTTCAACAAGCAGGAAGCGATCAAGTCGGGATACGAGGCAGGCTTGCAGGGCGAGTCGGACATCGTCAGCGCCGCCTGGGATCTCTATGCGCCCGGCCTTACTTCGGACCTGTCCATTGCCAGAGCAGGCCTCCAGCAAATGCTCGATGAGGACATTCGCGCCGGCTTGGTGGACAAAAATTTTACTTTGGACCGCGTCGTCAACGATCGAATTCTCAAACTAGCTCAGCAGGAGCTCCGGGCTGAAGGGAAACTGAAGCAATAAAACAGTTCCAAATGTTTCACAAGTTCGAGTGGTTCCAATAGTCTGAGAAGTTAAAAACGTTCAACCGTTCAAAACATTCAAGATGTTTCAGAGGTTCAAGAGGTTCGAACGTTCAACCGGAAGTCGGGCAAGATTTGGTTGCCGGTTGGAATAGAAGCTTCAGTTTCAATGATGTGAAGACCGAAAACCCGAGCATCGCGGTTGAACAGGTCGAGCCTAGCAGGAGTGAGAACTCGGGGCGGTGGCTGTTCAAATGGCGTGTGCGAAACGCGACCGAAACACCGATGAACCTGCTTTCCGTGCGGCTGCCGCATGGAAAGTTCAAGGCTGAGGAACGCAAATTTCTGCCAAAGGTAGAAATCGCAGCGCAAGACCATTTCATTGTCGATCTCGCCGTCGCTTGTGAGGAACCGCCGAATACCATAGTCGATAATGCATTCTTGATTCTGCTCGTGAACTGGCAGGAAAATCAGTGGAGGTTTTTTGCGCGACTGCGGATAATGGTTAATGAACAAGGACAGCCGCAGACGACAACTGAGTCGATTACCGTGCAGCAAGTTGGGTTCTCAGGTGTTTCGAATTGATGGGTGAGGAATGACGAGAAAAGCAAAAGATCTTTACATTCTCACGCGCATGCGCGGCTGATACAGCAATTGAGGCCTCGGCTTCGAAGAGACCACGGGCATGGTCTCCAATTCGCTTAAGTTAGTTCAATGGAAAATCATTGAGGCCTTGGCTCGCCTGCGACGCGAGCAAGCCGACAACCCGGAGTATCAGAAATTGAGGCGGGATTTGCCACAAGAGTGGCCGGTCTAGTTGGCTTAAAATTATATCTCAGCGGTGGATTAGTAATCCGTTACAGAAGATCGTCATTCCCGCACGTTTTTAGCGGGAATCCAGAGGGGATGATCGACTGCGCCGATCACCGGTCGGGGTGAAATTCCAAAAATCGATCACGAATGATTTTTTGAAGCCGCGGCTGCTTGCTTGGGTACTTCGATGTCCGAGATTGGCGGATACAGTTTCGGGATGTCTATGAATCTCAGCGCGTGAGCCGCACTTTTGGTTGCCGCAGTTTTAGATCGGCAATCCCGCCCCAGAATTCTCTTTTGCCGGTCATTGCCTGAACATGGCCGTCCCATTCTAGAGTAAAAGCGGTTACGCCTAGCTTCACGGCGGCGCGTACTTTGTCTTGAGTTTCACTATCCTTGGCTAGCAAGCGAATCGCATCGATCTGGCGGCTGCCGTGTCCCTCGTCTTGCGCGGCGTGCAGCCGATAGGTTTCCGCGGCGCGGGGCGAGAAGCCGTAATGCCCGGTCAATTCACGATAAACTTTCTCGGAGACCTTACCCGCGCCACCCAACTGGCTTTCGACGAAGGCGAGCATGGCGACGCCTTCCAGCGCCGATCGTCTTTGACAACATCCGATGATCATCTCGATGGCCGCTAATGTTCCCGGCGCGGGTTCGGCGTTGTCCGCTTCCTGCCGTGAGATGCCGCCCTCTTCGAGAAACTGCAGCATGATGTCCATGTGCGTGCGTTTACCGCCCAGCTCTTCCATGAAATTTTCCAGAACGGTGTCCATCACCGCATACTCTTTGGCGGATACCGCGTTGACCGCCATATAGCCAAAGAAGATCGGGTTGGTGCGGACGCGCAGATAGTGCTGCACCTCGCCGAGGATGATTTGCTCCTTACTCCAGCGATGC
>JAJONK010000503.1 GCA_021323355.1 Deltaproteobacteria bacterium | reverse complement strand
TAGAGCCGAAGGGCGTGGTCATCGTCAATGTTTGATCGATAATCCGGACCACCGGAGCCGGGAATTTCCCGGCTCCCGGTGAATCTTCCTGCATAGCCCTTGCCGGTAGCAGCATTCAACACGGCAACAACTTCCACGCACGCTGAATTTACAACACCTATTCTAACTTGTAGCGGGCAAGATCGTTGGTAGAATTGCTAGCGGGTGTTCCACATGACCAGCGAAAAAGATGAGGAATACTTCGCTTGCTTGAAGGTTTCCCCGGCTCAGATGGATTTTCTTTGGGCCGAGGGGTGGCGGCACTTCGGCATTTACTTCTTTCGTTATCAGACCTCGTTCCACGGAGATAAGAAGTTTTCGGTCATGCCGTTGAGAATCGATCTCGGACGATTTAGCTTGACGCGCAGTCAAAAGCGCGTGCTGGCAAAGAACCGCGACGTGCGTATTATCATAAGACCGGCTGCCGTCGATCCAGGCAAACACGAACTTTTCAATAAACACCGGGTGCGCTTTAAAGATAACATTCCTACTTCCCTTGAAGATATCGTATCGCCCCTGCCTGCCACGGTGCCCTGTCCTAGTCGCGAGCTTTGTGTTTACCTGGGCGAGCGGCTGGTTGGAGCGACTTATTTGGATCTCGGACAGGATGCTACTTCCGCTGTTTACGCGATTTTTGACCCCGCGGAGGCAAGACGAAGTTTAGGAATTCTAATGATCCTTCATTCAATTCAATTTTCCCGAGAGCGCCGCTGTCGATACTATTATCCCGGTTACGCTTACCACGAGCCATTTACGTACGATTATAAAAAGAGATTCACAGGACTTCAGTATTTGGATTGGGATTCGGGGTGGCGAGCCTACGAGAACGGCGTCAGTCCCGAGGAGACATTGTGAGCGTCTCCAAAGATGGCATCGGCGGCGGTAACTTCTCAAGATGTTGGCTGCCGAACCTCGATAACTCTTTCTCAAAGACTGAGCATCTGTAAGATGCGGTTGACAATCCGTTCGTCGTTCGATTAGGTTAGCCTCATCTCGTCTAAAATAAGGAGCCCGCCTATGTTTGCACAGATGAAGCACATGGCCATCGTCAGCAGCAATTGCAACCAGGAGGGTGATTTCTACCGCGATGTTTTCGGCCTGAAACGTTCAGGACTGGCACGCGCCGGCGGGGCTGTTGTGGTTCGCGATGGTTACGTCGGACTCAACCTCAACCCACGCGCGCCTGGCCGCCAGGCAGGTTTCGACCATTTTGGTTTTGAGGTTGAAGATGTCGAAACTGTCTTCTCCCGAGTCAATGAGAAATACCCGAAGATAAAAATTTTAAAACGACCAGGCAATCGTCCGTTTGCCGGCATCAGTTTGCACGATCCGGCGGGTAATGTTTTCGACCTATCACAAAAAGGGATGGAGAATCGCCGTGATCTCTATGTCGACGGCGATCAAACCATGCCGCGCCGGGTCAGTCATATCGCTTTGCGCGTGCTCGAGCCCGACGTGATTGCCGAGTTCTATCGCACGGTGTTCGAGCTGATGGAATTAGAGAAGCCGGCTGGAGATCCCAATCATTACCTGTCAGATGGCCGAGTGACGTTGGCTATCTTCCCATGGCAGATCACTGACTACGAAGGATCAGGCATAGAACGGCCGGCTTTGGACCACATCGGCTTTAAAGTTGAAAGCATGCCGGCGTTCAAAGCCGATTTGGAGAAGTACATGGCCGCCAACTCGTCCGCCGGCAACGATCGTCCGGAGAAAAACCCCGAGAGAGAAGTCAGGCGTAACCTATTTGCCAAGTGCTGCTTTGGACAATTTCAAATGTCAGATCCCGATGGCGTGTTGATTGACGTTTCAGAAGCGTAAACGCAAAATCCTAAGGGCGATGAATCAGGATGGGGTCGTATGACAGCGGCTCCATCTTCCCGCACCCAATCCCAAGGTTATCATCGTCAAAAAAAGCCCCAACGCCGGCAGCATCGCCGAAGCTGGTGGTTCGACTGCGGAGACCGACACGACTTGTTCGGAACGCAACGCTTTCCCCCCTGGTAATTCGGCCCGCGCGCTAACCCGGTGCTCGGCGCCATCGACGAAATGAAAGTTCATCGAAAACTCCCCTTCAACCAGGATTTTATCCACCGCGAATACGGTCATTTTCTTTTCGATGTGAGTTATCGCGAGCGACAACAATGCTCCTCGGCCGGCGTTTCCACCATCCGCGTCCAAAACCCAGCGAATCCGCGCAACCTTCCCGGCCGACGGCGAATCTATTTCCAGGCGCGCGATTGGCTTAACCGCCCCAGCTTGGGCAAATGCTGTTGACGATGATAACGCGAAAAATAGGCTAGCAGAGAAAAGCGCCGCCAACGCTCCAGCCCCCTTACTCACGGGACGTGTAAAAATCCTTCCGGCAAGGACGCCAACGCCAAGCAACCCGAGCATGAAAGCTGCCAGAATTAGCCATTTACTACTGTGCTCACGAACTTCGATGGCGAACATCTCACTCGATTGGCTACCGTCCGGCGCCAGCAGCTCCACAAACAGGCGATACTCGCCCCGTATCGGGAAGTTATACCTCCACTCGGCTTTTCCTGCTCGAAGCGGCAGGCGCATCTCGGTGAGAATGCTGCCTTCTGCCAACGGAAAGTCTGTCGAGAAGAAAATCGGCCGCGGTGCTTCGAGCCGCAGGTTTAACCATCCGCTGGCCATAGGCTTGCCATCTGCAGCAGTGGCCAGGAGCGAAAGAGTTGCCGGATCGGAAAACGGCCGCAAACGCTCTGGGACTGGCGAAGTCTTAAGATAGATATTGGTATCTTGCGCCGAGACGTCAACACCGACGAGTATGCAGAGGATAAAAAACGCGGGCGCTAGGAAATACTTCAGTGGCAAGGAACCACGGCTAGAGCATGCCGGAAGTTGTGCATCGTATCATGAACCGCAGGATAATGAGCCG
>JAJONK010000502.1 GCA_021323355.1 Deltaproteobacteria bacterium | reverse complement strand
CTGTCGAGCATCAATATGAAGCTCCGCCCTAAGATTCTCGATCTCAAACCGGGCACGCGCATCGTTTCGAATACTTTCGATATGGGCGAATGGAAGGCGGATGAAACGGGCAGGGCCGATAATTGCAACGGTTATTGTACGGCTTACCTGTGGATCGTGCCGGCGAAGGTAGACGGGACGTGGAAGTTGCCCGATGGCGAGCTGACGCTTAAACAAACCTTTCAGATGATCAGCGGCACTCTAAAATCTGGCAACGTCGTCACACCGGTCAACGGCAAACTAAACGGCGAGGAGATTACCTTCACTGCCGGTGAGGGACAATACAACGGACGGGTTAACGGCAACTCGATGGACGGATCGCTAAAATCCGGCGGCAAATGGAGCGCCACGAAGCGGTAAATCGTGACCAGAATTCCTGGAGTAGATCAATTCGCTGACGCCGACTTCAAGCACCGCATTCTGCTTATCGCTCAGGTTTGTACCCGCGCGCCCGCATCTCAACAGCTCACAAAAACGCGGCCCAAGTCTTTTGACTTGGGCCATAGTCTCTCTCGCTCCTTGGTGGAATGAAACAAAAAACCTATCCAACTTCTTGGCACCGTCTAGGAACGCCAACTTATCCTGCTCTTCCTTTCTGGACAATTGCGCATTGCTAAGGTATGGATTGATCGTTTGTCTGCTCTATTCACCGGTCGATACTGCCAGTATCACCGCTCTGGGAGGATTAGAATGATTGTATCGCGTTTAGCTAGCAGTTTATCATTGGCGCTTAGCCAGTTTATCATTGGCGCTTAGCCTTTCTCTGATTACCGCAATCGGATTTGCCCAGCCGGCAAAGCAATACGAACCGCAGGTCGGCCAAGAAGGCAAGGATGTCGTCTGGGTGCCAACGCCTCAGGCTCTGGTCGCCAAGCGCAATGCCGCCAAAGAAGGCGTCAGCGACCGAGCCACCTTTGCTAAGGCGGACTTGTTCGAAAGCGATTTCTCGCAAGCTCAGGTGATCACCATGTTCCTCCTGCCCAGTATCAATCTCAAACTTCGTCCCAAGATCCTCGATTTAAAACCGGGCACGCGCATTGTATCGAATTCTTTTGATATGGAAGAATGGAAGCCTGACGAAACCGCCAACGCCGAAGGATGCAGCAACTGGTGCACAGCCTACCTGTGGATCGTGCCGGCGAAAGTAAACGGAACGTGGAAGCTGCCTAATGGCGAGCTGACGCTTAAACAAACCTTTCAGATGATCAGCGGCACTCTAAAATCCGGCAACGTCGTCACACCGGTCAACGGCAAACTAAACGGCGAGGAGATTAGTTTCACTGCCGGCGAGGGACAATACAACGGGCGGGTTAACGGCAACTCAATGGAAGGATCGCTAAAATCCGGCGGCAAATGGAGCGCTATGCGGGCCGGGAGGTAAGAACATAAACTGGCCGTTAGTTGGTCAAAACCGTCTTGGTTGCGAATTCCGTAGGATTGAGAAAGCAGTGCTAGGTGAGGCAGCTGTCCATCACAATTGCCGGCTTCGCCGCCAAACGGCAGTCCACTAGACAAGCGACAGCACCTCACACCCGATGCATGGGCGGGAAGGCTTTCCCGCTACTAATTTAATTCTTGCACTTCGGAGATGTGCGGCTCCGGTCATCGACCGGAGCCTTTACTACATTGCGTATTGGAAAAGATTGAACAACGATTATGATGCGATCAGGCCGCAAGCCGATGCGAGCTACCGTTTCTAACCTTCTGGTATTTACCTCTTTCTAATCGCTTGACTCTTCCTTCCTTTGCCCATCTGGAAAGCGCCAGTCGAAGGTAAACCGATGGTTTTTTGGTGCGCGTCGCCGCCTTGATGAATTCCTTGCTGGTAAATGTTTCGGGCAGCCCGCCTAGCACCTCGGCGAGATCTGTTTTTCCGCGTGGTCGACCTTTTCTTCTCGCATTCCTATTGTGATCATCACGCAGCAGAGCCAGGACGGACTCATAGCGCTTCAACTCTTTCTCCAAGTCGGCTACTTCGAGAGTCTTTTCAGAGATTGCCACCTTGAGTTCATTTATATTTTCCATAACCGCGGCTTCGAGATTTACTGACATAACACGATACCTCCTGGCTGAAGAGTATGTAATCTGGCGCCTCAACTCAAGATGGCTTCAATATAAAATCGCTTTATTTGTAATATTCCTGGATGCGGATCAGTGGTAGCATTGCGTCTACTCAAAGTTTGTAGCGGGGACGCTACAAACAAAGACTGGCACACCTGAGATCAAATTTTGCAGCGGTGAAAACATCGCGAATACTCGGCGCACCAGAGATAGGATCAGCTTATAGTGTAATTAAGCCGGATTAACCAGGTGGACGTTACACTCCGCCGAATCCTTCATCCTGCGCTTCAGCCAACAACCAGGGATCTTTGACTTCAGTGCTTGGGCCTCTGCCGCTAAGAACATTGACAACTTCGCGCGCTGCATGTGTCTGGCAATCGATGTAGGACTCATCGGAGTTCGCAGCGGTGTGACATGTTACGATTACATTTGGAAGGGTAAGAATCTTGTGGTCCGCCGGCAACGGTTCCGGTTCGGTAACGTCTAGGGCCGCTCCGGCCAATTCTCCAGCCACCAGCGCTTCATACAAACCCTCAGTGTCGACCAGACCGCCGCGCGCGCAATTGATCAAGTAGGCGGTTTTTTTCATGGCTTTGAACTGAGGCGCGCTAAACATTTTGCGGGTTTGTCTCGTGAGAGGCGCATGAAGGCTGATGAAGTCCGATGTTGCAACCAACTCATCAAACGACACCAGCTTTACGCCGAGCGACTGGGCAACTTTAGAATCCAGATACGGATCGACCGCTTGTACATTCAGCCTCATTCCTTGGGCTCGCGGCGCCACTTGCCGCCCGACATGGCCGAGCCCGACGATCCCCAACGTGCGTCCCTGAATGCGATAAACCCGGCCGCGATACGCATGCAGTTCGGCAGTATGCCGCCGCCATTTACCGTCGCGCACGTACTGATTCATGCGCACGAGCTTTCTCGAGATGGCGATCAGTAATCCGATCGTCTGTTCCGATACTTCGATGGAATTGCAGCCGGCCGCATTGCAGATAATCATGCCGTGATCGGAAGCTGCTTTAAGATCCATCCGATCGACTCCGACACCGGTGCGGCAGACAACTTTACAACGCTTAAGTTGCGAAATGATCTCTCTTGTTAGCGGCACCGAACCATGCATGATGATGCCATCGGCATCCTTGCCCATTTCGACCACCTCGGCATCGTTGGTCGGCCGCCTAATCGTCATATCGGCATCGATTTCCGCCAGGATCGGCTTGATCAGCTCCACCGGCACATCATTGCTGCCAAAATAAACCACATGAAATTTGCCCATCTCAAACCTCCATTTCTTCACGAACAGATCGGATTAAACATAAAATTTGCGCCGCATCTCAGTGCAGTATCTTTCTCTTGAAGTCCACCGTGCGATCGCGAGATTACCGGTGCCGACGCTATGCGCCTAATCAATAGAAATGGTCCAATGATCCGCGCCGCAACATTCCACGATCGCGAGTTCTCCGCCGTCGGAACATTCTGAAAGGTTCTGAATCCAGGCTGTTCAAAGGCTCAGACAAGGCCCGCAATTGATCAGAGCGGCGGCGTACTTGCTGATTACTTACTCGCAAAGGCAAGTGACGCTACGAGCGTGCAAGTCTTTTCGACAGGCTGCTAGTGTGCCACCTTCATGCCGAACAGCTTCATGGCGTTGCCGCCGAGAATCTTATCTTTGTCTCTATCGCTCAAACCGCGCATCGCTCTGATCGGCGCCACCGTGTTAGGCCAGGTCGAGATCGCATCGCCATGATC
>JAJONK010000501.1 GCA_021323355.1 Deltaproteobacteria bacterium | reverse complement strand
GCGGGACTTCCCTCAACGACGCTCGAGACCAGCGCCCCCTGGTTCTTCTCCAGTCCAAGAGCTTGAGCGATCTCCGGAGTGACTCTCTGAATGCTGACTCCCAACCAACCGCGAGTGACTTTTCCTTTCTTGATCAATTCAGGCAAGATCTCCTTCGCCGTGTTGATTGGAATGGCAAAGCCAATTCCGAGATTGCCTCCGGTACGGCTGAATATTGCGGTGTTGATGGCGATCACTTCGCCGCGCAGGTTGACCAAAGGCCCGCCCGAATTTCCTGGATTGATCGAAGCGTCGGTTTGAATGAAATTATCATAAGGGCCGGCGCCAATCTGCCTGCCTTTGGCGCTGACCACACCCGCTGTCAAGGTATTATCCAAACCGAACGGACTGCCCATCGCAACCACCCACTCGCCCACTTGAAGCCGGCTCGAATCGCCTAAAGGCGCTACTGGAAGATTTCCCTTTCCTTCGGTGATCTGGATCACCGCTAGATCGGTTTTTGGATCCCGACCCACTACTTTGGCGTCGAACTCCCGTTGGTCCGAGAGTTTCACGGTGATTTTGTCCGCGTTCTCGACAACATGATTATTGGTCAAAACCAATCCTTTCTGGTCGATGATAAAACCGGAACCGAGACCCCGACGCGGAGCTGTTTGCGGACCTCCAGGCGCGCCAAATTGATCGCCGAAAAACCGGCGCCAGAACTCGCTGAAGGGATCGTTCCCACCGAAGGGCTCCTGTCCGCCGAAGGGATCAGGCGACGGAGGCGGCTGCCCGCGAGTCGGTCCCTTGGGAGCCCCCTGTGTAGTCGAAATATTGACCACAGCCGGCGCTAATTTTTCCGCTAGCTGCACGAAATCAGGTAACCCGGTTTGTTTGGCAGTTTGTGCCTGAGCTGCTGCTGCGCCGTACGCTGTCGATCCAGCCGGGCCGAGCAAGAAAAACAATGCGATAGCGCTCGATATGATTTTGGTTCTGCAATACGAAAACATTTTGTCTCCTCCGTTGTCGATCTAGTTTATGAATTCAACTTGGCAATGAAGCGCACATCGACGCGCCACTAATTCTGGCTCCTAGACGCGCAAGCAGCATTGGTCGTCTTGTCGCGTGGGCTCGGTAAAACATTTCACGCCGCCGCAGATGGAACAAGAGATGACGCAGCAATCTTAGACTAGCAGACAGGTTAGAAATTTACAGGCCGAGCGAGGTTTCAGTTTGGCCGCGCCGGAGTGCTTCCTTCAGATCCTTTCAGTGATTGAATTTTTGCCGATCCCTGGCATATACCAGAGCTAACCTTCGAGGTTCACGTCTCTTCTGCTTTTGACTCCTCAGAAGGAGAATACCTCATGACCGGAACCTACAAATTGCACCTCATTACATCGACGGCCCAACTTGATCCGAAAACAAGGAGATCTAACCCCAAAGTTTCAATCCTTTGTCCGAGCGAACGGGGCAAACAACTCATGAAGAGAGTCTTGTTAAAAAAAAGCTTTGAAACACCAGAAGAGGCAGAACGGGAGGGTGTGGCGTTTGCACAGAAATGGATCGACGACGGCAAACCCGATCTTCCACAACCATAGATCAACCACTAACCGAAGGAGCGACGTCCGGGCCGAGGCCTCGGACTTGGCACCACGGATCCACGACTCTGCTGGCTACCGCGCCGCAGGTTCAGCGGCCGAATTAAGCGATCCATAATACGCAGTCACGTCGCGCATCTGCTGCGGCGTTAGTCGGCCGGCAACCCGATGCATAATGTGGGCGTAAGGCGTGCCGCCGCGGCTTTGTTTGTTGAACAGTTCGAGCTGCAGAGCGAGGTATTCTGAATGTTGCCCGGCGAGCTCGGGGTAAATTGGATTTCGCCGAACACGGTTGGGACCATGACAGGCGCTGCATGCGGGGACCCGCCGGCTCGGGATGCCGCGCAGGGCGATCTCTCTGCCGCGTTCGATGGCCGGGGCGATTTCCACTGACACGGGCGCTGGGGATGGACCTCGTAAGTTGCCATAGTACTGCGCGATCTCGCGCATGTCTTTCGCCGTCAAGCTGGCGGCAAGCGGCTGCATAATTCCGCTGTGACGCTCGCCGCGGGCGAATGCCAGAAGCGACGCAAAGAGGTATTCTGTTCGCTGCCCCGCAAGGATCGGAAACACGCTCAAGTCACGGGCGTGATTATCGACAATGTGACAGCGCGCGCAGTTATCAGTGATGATGCGAGGCGCTTGTTTCGACTCGGTTAGATCGTCAATAGTCGCAGCTGGCGCCTTCAAGCTGCGCGCCACCTTCAGATACTCTTGCGCGGTGAGTTTGGGAATTTTCAGCAGAAATGCGACCACGGCCCAGACTTCGTCATCGCGCTTTTGCGCCGGCCATGCCGGCATCCCGGTAAATTTGACGCCATGCTTGACGATGTAAAAGAGCTCCTCCGGCTGCCATTTGGGAATCTCCGGCGGCAAATGCGGCGGGTGCGGCGTCATGTGACCTGCGATCACCGGTTGGGGCAGATGCGGCCCGCCATGGCAGGGCCGGCAGCCAAATTCATAATGAGTCGCGCCTTTAGCGACGAGAGCGGCGTCATCAAGTTTTGGAGCGTTCATGCCGAGAGAATGGGTGATAACAGAACGGCGCATGGTGAAATTCAGCAACCACGCGGTGATCGGCCAGTGCCCGGAGCTGGCCTTGATCGGCATGATTCCTGATGCGGCGAACAAGAAGCCGCCCAGGGCGACCACCACGACGAATGCGATAGCTTTAACAACCCAATGCTTTGCCTTATGACCGGGTCGATCTTTCAGCGCCTCCGTACTTCCGGCGCTCACCGATGGCGCGGCGCCTCTGCGTAAGAATTGAACCACCGTGATTACCGCCGCGGCAACGAACGCGCAGATCAAGACGGTGTTCCTGAATAACTGCATTAAGAAGGCTCCACCGGCGCGAGCATAGGTTCGCGCAGC
>JAJONK010000500.1 GCA_021323355.1 Deltaproteobacteria bacterium | reverse complement strand
CGTTCCTGCGCTTGCGGTCGAGGCTGCGGCGCTTTTCGCTCCGGTACGACCATCGGGCTCAGTACTGAACATTGCACAGCATCGCGTGCGCGAGAAATCGTTTCTGGAACGAAACGGCTTTCCGGTTGCTCCTTTCAGGCCGGTGAACTCGCTCGATGAGCTGTGCTCGGCTGTCGAGCAAATCGGCTGTCCGGCAATTTTGAAAACCGCAGTGTCCGGATACGACGGCAAGGGACAGGTAAGACTAACGAGCCCTACCGATGCCGAAGCGGCTTACGCCGCAACCGGCAGTCAGGAAAAGATCCTGGAAGCCTTCGTAGATTTTGAATTGGAATTTTCGATTGTCGCCGCCCGAGGTCATGACGGCACTTTTTCACACTGGGGGCTGATCGAGAACACCCACCGGAATCATATTTTGGATTTATCATTTGCACCGGCACGTGTGCCTCAAGCAACGAGCGTTGAGGCTGTGGAGATTGCCAGAAACCTGCTCGAGACACTCGATGTCGTAGGCGTCCTCTGCATCGAATTCTTTCTTAGTCGCTACCAAAGAATTTTCATTAACGAGCTTGCGCCACGCCCGCACAACTCAGGGCATTTAACCATCAACGCGGCCCTGACCAGCCAATTTGAGCAGCAGCTGCGCGCGGTGTGCGGCTTGCCTCTAGGAGCGACGGATTTTCTAGCCGCGTCGGCGATGGCAAATCTCTTGGGGGATCTCTGGCGAGACGGAGAGCCCAATTGGGCCGCCGCGGCGGGTTGTCCGGATGTCAAATTGCATTTGTATGGCAAGGACCAAGTTCGTCCCGGCAGAAAGATGGGCCATTTAACTGCTTTGGCGCCCAGTGCAGATGTAGCCGTGGAGCGCGTTCTACACGCTCGCGAACGGCTCGGCGACAAATAACGTCTATCACGATGCGAAGTTCCTGTGAGGCTGGCTGATGACCGCGACGATTATTCCCGCAGCGCATTATTTTCAACTAGAATAGCCGTACGTTACTGCTCGAGTGGCTGCTTGATAGGTTGGAAGTGAGCTCAGCCACTCTTTGCCGGCCTGAATTCTGCAAATAGGCTCTCCAAAGAATCAAAGTCCGCTAGGGTTCTTAACGATGCGAATGTCGGAAAGATCATCGGCAAAGTGCCTTGGCCAAATCGTTGTAGCGCGTCATCGGGGGTAAGCCAAAGACTATCGGCAACTTCAGGAGAAGACGCCAGAGGCGAATGTTCCGCTGGCACGGCGGCGAGGAAAAAACGCGTGTCGAAACGCACCTGAAACTGTGACGGCGTCCGCCAGTGTGAAAAATAGGCTAATTGGGTTGTATCACAGCGTAAGTTCCCGGCTTCAAGCAAGGCGGCGAAACTCAAGCGTCGGCTGAGCAGAGCCGTGTGATTTTCCGCAAGCGAGCGGTTTAGGTCGCGATCCATAGCCGCAATTGTCCCATCGGCTGTAATAGCAAGCAAAACTCCGATCTCTTCGAATAATTCTCGGATCGCCGCGACCCATAGTCCCAGCGCTTCTTGCGGACTGAAGTGAGCACCGATGATCTTTCGGGCGGCAGTGGGGGAGAGACCGTGACATCGGCGGAAGATTCGGCTGGAGAAGTCCTCCTTTTGCATCGTGCCGCCGGGAAAGCAGTACATCCCACCAAGAAAGGCCATCTGGTCAGGTCGGCGCGTCAACAGCACTTCCAACCCTCCAGGCTGTCCCGGCCGCAGTAGGATCACCGTTCCAGCCTGTTTTGCTTGAGCTGTTTCGATCATCGCACGTCTAAAGTCGAGTATAGGCTGAAAGGATTTTGACACGGGGCGCCGGCGCAGTAATGCATTTGGAACTGCCGTTCGGCATCCGAAAAAAAGATGATGCTGGAAGAAACAGTCCCGGAGATATCGCCGTGAACACAAACAGCATCCCTGGGGTCATGTAAGTGATCGCTAAGGGCATGGTCGCCGAGCGCTTTAGCTGCACCATTGAGATAAGCTCCGGCGCTAAATTGGCGATCACAGTCTTCCGACAGCCTGAGAAAAAGTTGGTAGACTCGATCAACTTTTTCAGAGGGAGCGCCAAATTCGAAGCTGTTGCTGAAAACGTGAAGCCCATCAGAAAGCTCGATCCGCTCAATAGTTTGATCTGTGTTGTAAGCAACGCACGCGCGATCCGTATCGGCACAGACTACTGTGAACGGCTGATAATCGCCTGGTGCCTGATCTAGAAAAACTTGATCGAGCTCAGCGACTTGTCTTAGACGAAGAAGCTCGAGACACAACAAACCGCGCGAGCGGTATGCAGCGTGTGTAACCGGACCCGGCTGCTGCCGGCGATTGAGAATGCCGACGATCAAACCATATTCATTGATTCCTAGCCAGGTGCCGCCGGCCCGCAAATCGCGACCGGCGACGATCGTTGGTGAGCCGCCGATGATCGACGGCGGCGCCGACGGCCGGTCATAGTGCTCGTCCCGGTTGGCTGCGACAACCACGGAGTAACCCGGAAACACTTTGAAATAGAGCGCTAAAGTGCACATGATGGTAATTCACAGAAGGGTAAGAAATATAACACGAAACTTCAAACCGCGAGATTTGTTGTCATATTGCAATTGTGTTAGCGTTCTGAGGATTGAGAGGTCTTCATGTTTCAGTCTGTGGATCAGGTCATCGCTGGTTTCGGCGCTCAAAACTATATCTGTAACAAGAATTTAGCCACCGTCGTTTATCTTGGTATCCGCCTACAGAAACCGATTCTGGTAGAAGGTCCAGCCGGTGTCGGTAAGACCGAGCTTGGTAAAGTTTTGGCTGGCTCATTGGGTTTAGAGCTCATCCGATTGCAATGCTACGAAGGCTTGGATGAAGCGAAAGCGCTCTACGAGTGGGAATACGCAAAGCAGTTACTCTACACCCAGATTCTCAAGGACAAGATCGGCGAAGTCTTGCAGGAAGCTAAAACTCTGCAACAGGCGGTTGATCGC
>JAJONK010000053.1 GCA_021323355.1 Deltaproteobacteria bacterium | reverse complement strand
CTCCGCCACTATAATCGATCCAGCTTCAGCGGCGTAGATCGCCTGATGCAGCATCAGATTGTCCATCGGTGGGGAACTAACTGTCAGCGCCGGTCCCGCAACCTTCATCCGCGGTGAGATGGGTTTGATGTGATGGGGCAAAGCACCCTTCCTGCCCATCGCTTCATGTAGTGTTGCCGTGCCAAAGTGAATCGCACGGGAAATAAGTGCTTCATCTAGTGAAGGAGCCATAAACCTTTCCATTAATTTCTTTGTCTGACGTTATTTTATTCGTCGTTCAAGATGTCTCGCTCGATGGGCACCAAAACGATCTATTCCACTTCGTATCTCATCGACCAGAACCGTATCTGGCTCACGATGAATTCCTTCTCGTCGTTTAACCGGTCCATCCTCTGCAATCAACACACTTGCCGCGATCTTGAACTTCTGACCGCCCGGTTCCTGTGTGTTACTTTCCTTTACTTGCGTGGAGCATCCGCTCGTAACCAAGCTTCTCCAGCATCTCGAGGCTGGAAGAACCCTTGCGAATTCCTTCGGCCATCTGAGCTTCCTTATGAAAAACCATCTCCGCCGCGTCGAGCACCTCTTCTTCTTTTTCCCTTGGAATAAAAACAACACCACTGCCATCGGCGATCACCAGATCGCCGGGATGAACCTGAACACCTGCGAATTGAATTTCCTGATTGAAGGATTCCTGCATTACCCGCCCGCGCGCGGTCATAGGCACGACGCCGCGGGCATAAACAGGAAACTCTAGGTCGCGCGACTCATCGATGTCTCGACAAGCGCCATCGATAACCGCTCCGCTCAGCCCTTTTAATTTCGCCGACAACGACAATAAGCCGCCCCAGGTGGAAAACTGTCGCTGCCCGCCATTGTCGATGACGATGATATCCCCCGGCTGGGCCGCTTCGATGGCCGGCGTGCCGAGATGCTGGGTGGGCTGCTGTAAACCAACAGGCTTTATCTTAACTGTCACCGCGCGACCGACGATGCGCGGGCACTGCCATTGCGGCCGCACTCCCCATGTAGCGCCGGCCAGTTTCATACTGTCCAACCCATCGGAAACCGAGCAAGTATCCAGCTTCGCCAGTCGTTCGATAATCGCTTCTCGCTGCATATCTCACCGAGCGAGCTTGTTCGATGTGAAACTTGGGATCAACCGGCAGCTCGTATGCCGTTTACGCAGGCTCACTCGTCTACGAAAGGTCTATCTGGAAAGCTCGGAGTGTGTCAAGGGAGAGGCGATCAAACGGGACCACTTGGGACACGAAGTGTCAGTAATTGTTATCTTAAAAGCCACACAACTACTCGGTAAGACTTGCGCCGTTCATCACTAAATAATCTGCAGCGCGCAATTGTTCTGCGTGAGTGATGAGCCAAATAGGCCAGCGTGAAAATGACGGTTGCTCGGCATCATTTTGTTAGGGAATAGTGTGAGACTAAGAACCAACCAACTAAGCGCTTGAACGATCGTTTTCTGTTATCTTGGTCGTTAACCGTGGTCCCACCCGGCAATGATATGATACGATCTGCGTCGGTGAACGACCTTTGCAGTTTGTGGCTTCCCTGATGATCGCAGGAAAAATCTGCTAGAGTGTATTGCATACACCCTGATCATTTGACCAGTTCATCCATGCCTGTTTCATGATTTCCTCAACATGACGATGCCCTTCCGGCCGCGCTGGTATTTCTTCATCGCGCTGGTCTTGATCACCTTCATCGGTCCGCTGTCGATCCATCTGTTTATCCCGGCTATGCCGACGGTCAAGGACGAGTTTGACGTCTCGACGGGCATGGCGCAACTCACGCTATCGCTGGCAATGTTGTCGATGGCCTTCTTCACCGTTGCTTATGGCGGCTTGTCCGACCGCTACGGACGCAAGCGCGTGCTCCTGGGCGGGCTAGCGTTGTTCACCTGCGGGGCGGCGAGCTGCATGGCCGCCGCCAACCTGCCGATGTTGCTCGCCGGGCGCATCTTGCAAGGAGCGGGAGCGGGTTGCGGTGTCGTCCTGGCGCGCGCCATTGCACGCGACGTCTACGGCCAAGAGCGCGTCGCCCAGGTGATCGCCTATCTCACCGCCGCGTACGTGCTCGGGCCGATGTTTGCGCCTCCGATCGGCGGGCAGCTGACGACACTGTTCGGCTGGCGCGCGCTGTTCGTGCTAGCGTCATCAGTTGGTTTACTGGTGATCTTCGCGGTGGCTTTGGCAGTGCCGGAAACCCGGGCGCACAACGCCACCGCGCCCCGCAGCGTATTCTCCGGCTACAAGTCGCTGTTGCGTCGTCGGCGGTTCGTCGGTTTCATGCTACAGCCGGGACTGATGTCTGCGGCCTTCTATACACAGGCGACCGCCGCATCCTTCCTTGCCGCGGAACATCTCGGCGCCGATGCTGCCAGCATCGGCCTGTGGTTCTTCGCCTTCCCGATCGGCTTCATGGCCGGCAGTTTCAGCTCGGGCCGGATCGGGGCCAAGCGTTCCATCGAATTCATGACCACTCTCGGTGGCATGATCGGGGTCGCCAACGGCGCGCTGCTCGTGGCTTGGCTTTATTTCGGCGGAGTATCAATGGCCGCGCTCTACATCCCGGGATTCTTCGTCAGCCTCGCTCAGGGCCTCTCGATGCCGTACGCTCAAGCCGGCGCGATGGCAGTCGACACCGAGCTCGCCGGTTCGGCCTCGGGCGCGGTGGTGTTCTCGCAATTCTTCTGGCCGGCCGCGCTGCAGCAGCTCACCGGGCTGCTCGCCGATGGCACCTGGGTGCCAATGGCGTCGGTTCACTTTGCCGCAGTGACTGGGGCCTTGCTCGCCGCCTGGATGGCGGCGCCGGCTAAGCGCTAGCTTCTTAAAAAGAATTAACGCGACCTGTCTCTAGAACCGTCTAAGATCGAATGTGAGACGGGCACACAGATCTGATTCGTGACAGGACGCCGAGCACAAATCCTGCTATTTCAATATTTCGAATTTTCGTCGACGAAACTCCCGCTGTTTCTATCTAAAAGCAACAGGCCAGGGATCGCACCCGCAGAGCTATGCAGACGATCTCTGAAATGCGATTAGCGAGTTTGTCTCGTGCCGGTCCACAGCGTCCCCCGGGTGTTCCGCATACCGCGCGAAGATTTCGCAGTTTCGCATCTATTTCGAAGACGCTTCTGCTTGCCTTGAATGTGATCGACGATTAGTTGTACGCCGTCCGCTCAAGTCATCTACGTCGGAACTGTTCCCGGAATCTTTATATTTTATATTGACGAGCTACTCTCGCTGAGGCTACTGTTCGCTGAAAAAATCGCAGGAGGATGTGTTGTGAATTTTCGAAAATCGTATCGAAGCATTGCATTGCTGAGTATCGGTTCCATCCTGTTCTCCTTAGCGCGCGGCAATGTGCGTGCGGCCGGTGCCCAGTCCGGTCGTTTTCATCTCGAAGAAGCGACGATCGCCGACGTGCATCGCGCCATCCGCGCCAAGCAAATCACCGCGACGCAAATCGTGCAGTTATATTTTAAGCGAATCGAGGCCTATAACGGCGTCTGCGTGAACGGCGACATCGACCCGGCCACTGGCCTGATGCTCGGCGATTTGACGCCGATCGAGAATGCCGGTCAGCTAAACGCCTATACGACGTTGAACATCCGCGGCCAACGCTCCAAGACCGATACAGCCGATAACGATCCAAAAATGCCGGACGCTTTGGAAGTGGCAAAAGCTCAGGACGCGTACTTCGCGCGCACCGGCAGACTGATCGGGCCGCTGCACGGTATTCCTTTCGCGATAAAAGATAACTACGACACCGCGGATATGCGGACCACTGCGGGCGCAGCCGCAGCGTATGCCAATGACAAACCACCGCAGGACGCTACGATGATCGCGAAACTGCGGGCCGCGGGCGCGATCTTTTTGGGCAAGACCAATCTGGATGAGTACGCGCCGGCCAGCATCGCGCGCAGCGCGCTGGGCGGCCAGACTTGCAATCCATACGACACCAAACGCGTCCCTGGTGGATCGAGCGCCGGGTCCGGCGCGGCGGTGGCGGCGAATTTGGCAATGTGCGCGCTCGGCACGGACACGTCCGGCTCGGTGCGTTTTCCATCCACCGCTAATGCGCTCGTCGGCATGGTCGCTACGCAAGGGCTGGTAAGCCGCGCGGGAATTATTCCTTTATCATTTTCGCGCGACCGCGGCGGACCGATGTGCCGCACCGTCCAGGACACCGCGGCGGTGCTCGAAGTTGTCGCCGGCGCCGACCCGCGGGATCATGTAACGGCGCCAGCGCATGGCAAAAAAGCCGTACCGTACCGACAGTACGCGAACAAAAAATCCCTCGCCGGCAAACGTTTGGGCGTGGTGCGCGAGTTCATGATCGAAGCAACAGTCGCTGACCGCGACAGCATCCGCATCGCCAACCAGGCGATAGCCGACATGAAGCGTCTCGGCGCTACCATCGTCGATCCGATAAATTTCGACGGCGCCATAGCCGAGATCATGGCGTCTTATGAACCGAGCTTCTTCACGCAGACTTTCAAAGATGCTGTCCCCGCGGGAATTGATCCCATTGATCGCATGGTGGAGATCAGCGGCGATCCGAAAACGCTGCCAACCGGCCTGCGCGGCGTCAATCTGCGGATGATCGCCGGCCAGCGCCGCGGCGAAGAAGGCAAGTACGCGATGAATCTTTATTTGCGCCAGCGCGGTGATGCCAAATTTCGCAGCGTCGACGACATGTTCGCGACCAAAACGTTCTCCGGCGATTTGCCGGTGCTGCAGAATGCATTTGGCGCCAAGGCGAAAACCCTCGATACGCCGGCGCATTCGAGCCACATCTTACGCATGCAGAACCTGCAACGGATACTTCACAAAGTCATGGCGGACAATAATCTCGACGCGCTAGTCTATCCTTACAGCACCATTCCGCCACACATGGTGTTGGCCAACCGCACGCCGGAAGTGTACGACACGCATACCGAGCCGCGAATGTTGAAAGCCGGCACGGAACTTTCCGATTCGAGTTTATTGCCGGGCGAAACCAAACTGAAAACCGATTTGGATCTGTGGCGCGGCGCTGGCAGCAGCTGGAGCGTCAACTTGAGCCCGGTAAGTGGATTCCCGGCCATCGTTGTGCCGGCGGGATTCACCCGGGAAGTGTACGACCGTGTCCCTGACGCCAACCCTAACCGCAGCCGCTTGGAAGGCCCCAAACCGGATCAAATTCCGGTCGGCATGGAATTTCTCGGGCGTCCATTCGCCGAAGCGACCCTCTTCGAAATCGCTTCGGCCTATGAAGCCGGAACGAAACACAGGCGCGCGCCGAAAGCGTTTGGGCCGCTAAAAGGAGAACCATAAACCAGGTAAGTTGATGGTCAGCCGGTCGGCGCGATCTGAACACACGGAGGATCGTATTGATAAAATCGACGACAGGTCCCCGTCCTGTTGCGTCTTCGATGTGCGGTTCCGGTCGAAGGGAAAACGAGTGGCCAGAAGGCTGCCAGCCATATTGTCGACCACAACGTCGGGTTTCCAGGAATATGCTTGTGCAGGTGGCGGCCGATCACACGCGAATAGGCATCGTAACCGCCCCCTGCGGAAAACCCGACAATGATGCGCACCGTCTATCCTTTAAAACTCTGCAATTGGCGGAATCAAAGTTTCCGCTCAGGGACAAATTTCCGTTCCTGTTTAAGTCCGACGAAAGCTCGGTATCGGCGTCGGTTCGGTGTCGCACACTCAAACCGACTTAACTATTCATCGGCGAGTTGCAATTGACGAGAGCCGATCTAGAGCGTAGGTTAAAGTTAGACCAAAATTATGGTCGAGGGGAGGAATCAAAGCGTGGCCAAAACGATGCCAATTTCGGAGGTAAAGACGCGCTTGCCGGAGCTCGTAACGGGTGTGGAAGAGCGCGAAGATGAAATTGTCGTCACGCGCAACGGAAAACCCGCAGCCGTGCTGATTAATTATGATGAATACGAACGGTTGAAAGAAACGCTCGATGTATTGAGCGATCCCGTGTCAATGAGACAGATCGCTCAGAGTAAACGCTTTTATAGCAAAACCCGCCGGGGAAAATCCTACGAAGCTCTTTTCGATGAACCTCTCATTCCTGGTACGCGTCGAAAACGGTAATGGCCCCGTATCGGACCGATATACCGCCACACATAGCCGAGATCGTTCGCCACTTACCTCCGGATTTGAAGCGGGGCGTAAAGCAAGCGCTGCGATCATTAAGCGCAGATCCCCTCGCTGGAACGCCGCTGATCGGAGAATTAGCGGGGTTATGGCGAATCAAAGTCAGACGGTTTCGTATTGTTTATGCGCCGGATCGCAAGGCGCGACTTATTAGAATTTTCGCTATTGCACATCGACGAGAAGTGTATGAGAAAACAGCGGACCTGTTTCGGTTAAGTCAAAAGTAAGACCCTGCACTTCATACCATCCAATGTCGATGTCATCGTGTCTGGAGTTTTGCGATTCGCAGGTAGGGGGCCTTGCGCCTCCTGGGCAAAGCCGGACTGGCGGACACATAGCGTCAACACGATGCGCCAAAATTAAAAACTGCTTCGCGTTCATGCTGCTCACCCAATTGAGTTCGTTGCATCCGCTTACTCTGCAAACTCCTTTGCAAAATCGTGATTGGAACCCTCACCCTGCGCTCTCCCCCAAAACGGGAGTGGGTAAGAAACCACAGACCAACCCCCTTGCGGAGAGGGCAATTCACTTGCTGCCGGCGATCACGGCTCGACCATGACCTTGATCGACTCGCGCTGATCCATCGCCCGGTAGCCGTCAGGCACATCGTCCAAACCCACGACCCGGTCGAAGACCTTGCCAGGCTCGATCCTGCCCTCGAGAATGTCAGGCAGAAGCTCCTGGATGTATGCGCGGACCGGCGCGGGCCCGCCGCCCACGGTGACGTTGTTGTAGAAGGCCGGCTGCGATCCCGGCATGGTCTCGTCCTGGGGAACGCCAACGCGGCCCACCGCGCCACCCGGACGCGCGATGCTGATCGCGGTGAGCATCGACTGTTCGAGGCCGACGCATTCGAGCACGGAGTGAACGCCATAGCCGCCGGTGAGCTGGCGCACGCGCTCAACCGCCTCGTCGCCGCGTTCGCTAACTATATTGGTTGCGCCGAACTCTTTAGCGAGCGCGATCCGGTCGGCATGCCGGCCGAGAATGATGATCTGCTCGGCGCCTAAGCGTTTCGCGGCAATCACGCCGCACAATCCCACGGCGCCGTCACCCACAATGGCCACTTTCTTTCCTGGACCAACCTTCGCCGTGACGGCCGCGTGATGCCCGGTGCCCATCACGTCTGAAAGCGTGAGAAGGGAAGGCATCAATGCGTCATCTTGTCCTACGGCCAGGACGAAGAGAGTTCCGTCCGCCAGAGGCACCCGCAGCGCTTCGGCCTGCGCTCCATTCATGCCGGCGATGCCGAAGAACCCTCCCTGAACGCAGGAGGTCTGCAGTCCTTCGTGGCAGAACGTGCACGAGCCGTCCGAGTAGGCGAACGGCATAATGACGAGATCGCCGGCTTTCATCGTGCGAACGTCGTTGCCAACTGCTTCGACGAAGCCGATCGCCTCATGTCCCATGCGACGGCCGCTGTCAGGGATCTCTTCCATTCCTCGATACGGCCATAAATCGCTGCCGCAGATACAGGCCCGGCTGACCGCTACGACTGCGTCTGTGGGCTCAATGATACGGGCGTCGGGGACCGTCTCGATTCGAACCTCGCCGGCTCTGTACATTACAGTTGCACGCATAACTTTTTACCTCTGCTTTCCGTGATTATTGAGCTAAGAGCCTGTTGAGCGTGGCACTACTTTCAGTGTCGTGGATCGTGCCTTCGGAGTAACAATGCTGTTAATGATGTTGGCCGCATAGCGCCGGTACTTTGTCCGGTACGCGGCATCGAGCTTGTCGTTGATTTCGGGATCGGCGTCTACGAACGTGACGTCTTTGGCAACGCCGCCGGCCTCGATGCGCCCTTCGTGACGCACCTGAGTGCCACGGAACCAGGCCGCCGTACGCCCATTCACCGATCGCACGTAGAGGTCGTCACCGTAGCGGACAATCCAAATCGTCACCGGCTTTGTCAGCGTGCCGTCGGATCGGAGTGACACGATCTCCAGTTCTTCTGCTCTTCCGATCTTGTCCAGCTCGTCGCTCGTCCACATCGTCATCAACGCGTCTCCTTCCTGATACCCAGTCGCGAAATTGCGTTCTGCCGGTTCCTTTCATTCAGGGTTTGATGCGGCTTGGTATTGTTCGTCGCTGACTTTCTCCAGCCACTCGACAACTTTGCCGTCGAGCTGTTCCTGGATGGCGATATGGGTCACCGCCGTGGTCGATGTAGCGCCATGCCAATGCTTTTCATTCCGCGGGCACCAGACCACGTCGCCCGGCCGAATTTCCTCTTTTGAAGCGCCTTCGCTTTGCACCCACCCACACCCGGACGTGACGATCAGGTTCTGCCCGAGCGGGTGGGTGTGCCATGCCGTCCGGGCGCCGGGCTCGAACGTGACACTCGCCGCACGCGCGCGTGCCGGGTCGGGCGCCTCGAACAACGGATCAATACGTACGTTGCCGGTAAAATATTCCGCCGGCCCTTTGGTGGAAGGCTGTGAGCCGCATCGTCGCAGGTTCATCGTTTAACCTCCTTGTCTGATTAGGCCATCGCTTGTTTCTTACTGCTATGCGGAAAATGTAGCAGTTGCGGCGGCACGAGATTAGAGAGTAAATTCCGCATGCACTCATGAGGTCTGTTCATAAATGCAGCGCGAAAATTTTAACGATATCCTCGCGTTTCTCGCCGTCGCGCGAGAGCGAAGCTTCACCAAAGCGGCTGCACAGCTCGGGGTTTCCCAGTCGGCGTTAAGCCATGCGATTAGCGGTTTGGAGGCAAGACTCGGCCTTCGGTTGCTGACTCGCACCACGCGTAGCGTCTCGCCGACCGAGGCGGGTGAACGCCTAGTGCTGACGGTGGCTCCCCGGTTTGAGGAGATCGAAGCTGAGATGGAAGCCCTAACCGAGTTTCGGGAGAAGCCGGCGGGCACAATTCGAATTACAGCCAGCGAGCATGCAGTGAGTGCGATCCTTTGGCCAAAGTTGGCGAAATTCCTGCGGCACTATTCGGACATTAAGGTGGAAATCACCGTTGACCACAGCCTGATCGACATCGTTGCCCAACGCTATGATGCCGGCGTGCGATCCGGCGAGCAGGTGGCGAAGGACATGATCGCGGTGCGGATCGGACCGGACATGCGTATGGCGGTCGTCGGCGCCCCGTCCTATTTTGCTAAGCGGCCGCCACCAAAGAAGCCGCAGGACTTGACCGATCACAAATGCATCAATCTGCGCCTGGCAACTTATGGCGGGCTGTATGCGTGGGAGTTCGAAAGAGGCGGCCGCGAACTGAAGGTGCGAGTCGATGGCCAGCTCGTCTTCAACGGCACTGCCCAGATGCTCAATGCGGCGCTGGCGGGATTCGGCTTGGCGTATGTGCCGGAGGATGCGGCGCGGCCGCATTTAACTCGAGGGCGGCTAAAGCGAGTGCTCGAGGATTGGTGCCCGCCGTTTCCGGGATATCACCTTTATTACCCGAGCCGCCGTCACTCGTCACCCGCGTTCTCACTGCTGGTCGATGCGCTGCGCTACCGGCGTTAGCGCAGCGGGATCAGCTTCGGGTGAAATTCTCAACCAGGGGTTTCTTAGATGTTAGCGCTTTAACCAAGCTCGAATTCCGCGCTTTGCACGTCGCCGCCCCAGACGTCCACCGGAGTGCCGCTGGGATAGACGATCGGTTGGTGAGTGGCGTCTTCGAGCCGGCGATGGCCCCAGCCAAACTCCACGGCAAATCCCCCGGGCGTTTGCACATAGACATGTATGGTCTGACAATTGGGATGCCGCCCTGGTCCCATGCCGATGGGCGCTCCGCGGGTCCGCAGGAAGTGGTAGGAACGCATCACGTCATCGAGTGATCCAACTTCCAGCATCACATGTTGCAGCCGCGGAGACTTACCCGGCATACATGGCGCGAAGGCGATGCTGTGATGGCGCGCGTTGCAGCGCAGGAAACACAACCGGATATGGTCGTCGATGCATACCCAGTCGCTCAAGCGAAAGCCCAACACACCGGTATAAAAGTCATGTGACCGCTGCGTATCCTTGACCGTAAGCAGCACATGGCCCAGACCTGTGACGTTTAGTTCGCGCGTGTAACGCACGGGCTCTTTGTCGATCTCGAAGCCATGCGCTAACGCCAGAGGATGACCATCGGGATCCCTGAACTCGATAAAATCAGCCACCTGCCGTTCGAGACATTCCTCCTTGTTGCCTGCGCGCCAATCGATGTCTTGGGCTGCGAGTTTGGCTTTCCACTCGTCAAGCGCGTCACGCCCACCGACGTCAAAACCAATGTAGTTAAGCACCGGCTCCGGAGCCGTACGCGCGGCCAGGCGATGTGGATAGCGATCGACCCGCATATACGTCACATTTCCATCGGACGAGTCGGTAGTCGGAAACCCCAGCATGTCATGGGAGAAACGCGCGAATGTTTCACGATCCGGCATGCCGAAGCCAATCTGCATAATGTCCTTTATCGTACTCACGGTAGATTCCCTTTCGTCGCAAAATCGGCGGCGGAATTATCATCTCTCAATCTTACGGCTTGTACAACCGCACGGTGAATAGACGCTTGTGTTTGTAAGTCGGTGCGTGTCCGTTGGTCGATCGGGAAATCCGGAATGTAAAAAAACAATACAGTGTTGAAAAACTCTGATACAGGCTGTTCAAAAAGGTCCAGATGCAAGCAACTGTCTTAAAATCACTGAGTCTCGGCAATCACAGACCACCGGGTCCGATGTTTAATCATCGCGTTAAGAATCGTCAGCAGTTTGCGCATGCAAGCGACCAATGCAACTTTGGGCGCTTTACCTCCAGCACGCAATCGTCTGTGAAATTCTCGGATTTTCGGATTGCACCGACTCGCCACCAATGCAGCCATGTAAAGCGCC
>JAJONK010000499.1 GCA_021323355.1 Deltaproteobacteria bacterium | reverse complement strand
CAGATAGAGCAAGGATTTTTGGTACGGACCGACGCTGTCATCACGTTCCAGCTGGTCTGATAAAACATGGATGCGAAACTCGGATCGGGCGAGTTGATGGTCTTCGATTGCCGGTTTGAAGTGATCCAGGGCGAACTTGAGGTCGCAGGCTGGAGCGTAAAGCGTGCAGGATTTTACTTTGATATTTTTTTGCCGGAGCTCGGATAACAAACGGCCGCAAATAAATGATCCCGCCGAGTGGCCGACGAGATGAACCTGCAACTTGCCGCCGGAATCTGCGGCCAATCGCTTCAGCTGTTCCGCGAGCTGGTCGATGCACCACGCCGCGTAGAAATACTTCCAACGCGCGGTCGGAGGCTTCCACCAGCATGTCTCCCAATCCGCGCCGGGGCACGATCTGATCGCCAAATAAATTCTTCATGCCGTCGGCCAACATACTCCCAAACGTCTCGTGCCAGCCGCTCTTCCAAGTCGTGAACACGGGAAAGATGCCGTTTTCACGGAAGCAGGGTCCCAGGAGACGGATCCGCTCGATCGAATCGCCTTCAGAGTTGAGACCGCCGTGGGCGTAAATAACGAAGCGCCATGGGGCATTGCGCGCGTTCGCTTTGAACCATTTCAAAGGCTGCTCATAGCTAACCCAGTCGACATTGCCCTTTTCATCGGCAACGTGAGGCAGACGGTTAACGACGTGTCCGTCGTTTCCGGTGACGATGGTGTGCCAATAAGCTTCCTGCTCAGACCAGCACATCTGCGACGATTGGCGCCGGGCGAGAGCCGGGCCAATCAAGCCGGAACTCGTCGGTGTTGATGAAAGGCCGCCGCTACTTCTGACGAAGTATTGTCGCTGGCGCAGATTCTGAACCGGCGCGCCCAGTGACATAACCCAGGCATCCGTCCCGTTGGCTATCCAGTCATCATAAGGAAGAACTGCGAAGCCCGAAGCGCCCCATCTCCCGCCCCAAGAGTTCTGCACGATAAAACCGATGTCGTTGTAACCGACCAGAGCGAAAGCGTGGCCGCCTAATCCTTTGTTACTGGCATCGATCACTGGCAGGGTTTTGTGAGTTGCCGCGCCTTGTTTCGCTTTGACGTCCCAACCTTCATGCACGTTGGCCGACACGTAGACTGCCCCAGTGTCGTAGATCGCGGCTTGAATATCGACCACCGATTGACGGTCGACCCGATAGTAGACCCCCAGCGGGCGCCCAATTGCATCGGTGTCCCATCCCTCCGTCGGGGGAATGAAGTGAGCCCCATTTTCATCTCTGTAGGGCCAAAGAATGTCGCTGCATACGCCGTGGCGGTGCCAGCCCTTAAGCGCTCCCCGGCAGCTCGATCCTTCATAACCTTCCCCAGGCCATTCATCGTAAAAGCGCGCCAGATGATAAAGCATTCGCGGACTAACCTTGCCCTTACTTTTAAGCTTCAGGCCGGATCTGCGCCACAACAAATAGTTGATCACTGCCGCCAAACCAAATCCGGTGCAGGCGCCTTCTGATTCTTGATCGAGAACGAGACCGGCGGCGAGATAGCGCGGCAAAAGCTTCGAAATATCCTTTTCGCCGGGATAAATCGGCGCCAGGCAAACCACCGATGGGCGATAGGGTAAGTCGCGCAGGTCAAGACGATCCGGCCGCGCATCCAGTGTAATCGGCCGGCCGGCAATCTCGATGTTTGTTGTCGGCATCTTTAAATCCTTCTGTCCATCACAGTTGACTAACAGTTTATTAAAATTCTGATCACAGGCTCCTCAAAAGACCTCAAGGCGAGTCGGAACCTCGTGCTCGTGTTCGTAAAACGTGATCGAGAATCCTCAACGAGCACGAACACGAAAACACGAACACGAATGTGCCAATGCGATTGAGCGCACCGTTAGACGATCTCATGGCAATCGGCATCCGTGTGTTGCCAGCAGCTCTACGCCAATATCTTCCATGCCTTCATACGCGAAGTGCCATAAAGATTGGGGGACTGCGGATATTGCTGTGAAGGAAGCGCTTTGCGAATGGCCTGATACCATTGCTTGTAGCTCGCCTTGGGCGAGAGACCGGAGAGCGCGCGGATCGCGACGAATGTGAAGGCGCCGTTGGGACGCCCCTGAAACGAAGCGTCATAGCTATATTCGGTATCCTGACAACCAGCCATCAGAAGCGCCGCGTAACGTCCAGGAGGAGCGGAACGGCGTAAGCCGCGGCCGATGCCGAGTTTGCCGATGTCGCGTTTTGATAAGAAAGTTGCCGGCGGCAAGAAGCGCACTTTGCGAGTGGGCGCGCCCCTGCCTTTAATGGTCGGTGGGGTGGTGATGGGCGCGAACTTCGCGACGGTTCCCGAATGGCAGGAATCTGAAATTACCAGGAGCTTAACGCCGGTTTTCTTGCTGCTATAGAGTTCGAAAAGCTCGTCATCAGTAATCGGACCTTTTGAATTGATGTCATGGGGGCAGATACATTCGTCGGTGCCATCCGGTTCGTCGCCGTTTTCATCCGGCACATACGATCCATGTCCGGAGTATTGAATGATGACGGTATCGCCGCTTTTCGCTCCGCCGATCGTCGATTCGATGGCGCTTCGGATATTTTTACCGGTTGCCTTCTTATCGATGATCTCCAAAACGGCAAATCCCTTCTTCTGAAGCAGGGCGCTCCAGTCTCGAACATCGTTGACACAGCCGGCCAGATCGCTTCCGGTTCCTGGATAATCATTGATGCCAATGCACAATGCGAGTTTCGCCATGAATTCCTCCGTTGAATTTTGGCCGTATGTTAATATCGAAAGTAAATTTCGTCTATAAAAAATATTCGATTGACAAGACGGCGCCGACAAAAAATTTTCTGCACCAAAAAAAATACAGGCATTATTGCGCGTTGTTCGTCGTCGAGGTTCGGGAAGGCGTAGTGAATGTCATAGAATTCGATGATGCCTTGAAGCGGTGATATCCGATCCTTGACAGGTTTGTCGTCCATGTTAACGTACACCGTCATCAATTTAGTTCCGCTTCAGGAGGATCTGCGATGAATTCAGTCAAGCGTTCTGTTTTGGCTTCCTTGGCCGGCGCCTTGCTCGCGAGTTTGTTATCGGCTGCTCCAGCATTGGCGCAGAGTGATTTTTATAAAGGCAAAACCATCACCGTATACATCGGCACGACCGCGGGAGCGCTCTACGATCAGTGGGGACGCATTCTCGCAACCCATATGGTCAAGCACATTCCCGGCAACCCAAACGTGATCGTGCAAAATATGCCTGGCGCTGGCCATATGATCGCGGCGAACTATGTTTATAAAACAACCAAGCC
>JAJONK010000498.1 GCA_021323355.1 Deltaproteobacteria bacterium | reverse complement strand
AACGTTACCTCCCTGGCGATCGTAGTCGCCGAGAAGCGCATAGAGCGATGCGATGGCGCGGCTGGTCTGCGTCGCATTGGTATGCTGCCCAAGCCCGTTCCACATGTACATGCTGACCGGTCGATTGTGCGCCAGTAGCAAAGCGGTCCGCCAAACGTTTTTCGCCGGCACCCAGGTGATCTTTTCCGAGCGTTCGGGAGCATACGCCGAAGCGATCTCGCCGAGTTTTTCAAAAACCGGCATGCATGGGATTTCTTCGCCGGATTTTCCTTTCAATGCCCGCCGGCCGAACAGCGCGGGCTGGATATTGTCGCGTTCATAGCCGCCGGTGCTCGGATCATAGATGACGGCTTGATCCTTTATTTCATCCCATACGACGTATCGATTCGCCGCGCCATTCGCGACAAGGTCGGCTTCGCGGACGACTTTGTTGGTGGCGGTACCTAAAAGAAAGGAGCCGTTGGTCCATTGACGCGCAAAGCCGGCGTCATACCAGCTCTCCTCCATAAGGCAATGGATTAAAGCCAACGCGAGCGCGCCGTCCGTGCCGGGCCGCGGTTGCAACAGCATGTCGGCTTGACTGCCGATGCCGACGCGGCGCGGATCGATCACGAAGGTTTTCATGCCGCGGCTGCGCGCACTGACGATATCATGGGCGAGGATTAATGACGTCGAGCTTGGATTGTGGCCCCATAGAAGAAAGCTTTTGCTGTGCGCCAGGTCCGGCGTTGGAATGCCGCTGCCGAAGGTGTAACTGAAACCGGTATCTTTGTGCCAGTTGCAGACATGCGTTGTCGATACCCAATTGGGGCTGCCGAACAAATAGAGAAAGCGGCCCAACCAGCGCTCGACATCAGCCACCGAAGTGCCGCTTCGGGTCCCTTTACCCAGCGCCATCGCTTTGGCGCCATATCGATCGCGGATTGCGCTAAGACGCTTTGCGATGTCGTCCAAGGCGTTGTCCCAGCTCACTCGCTGCCAGCCCGGATCGGCATCGCCCTTGGGTCTGGTGCGCTTGAGCGGATGATCGAGTCGATCGGGATGATAAACCAGCTCCGGGGCTGCCTTGCCTTTGACGCAGATGACGCCGCCATTGGGGTGATCGTGATCGGCATCGAGAGCGACGACTCGGCCGTTTTCCACCGTGGCGATAGTGGCGCAGTGCGCCGTGCACAACGCGCAGTAGCCGCGTACCGAGTGATTGGTGTTGGTTTGTTCGGCAACCGAGATCATGTCGCTCATGGGTTGCGGCTTACTATGGGCGAATGGGCCTTGTCAACTTAGTGTCTTGTATTCTGTGCGGGCTGCTTACCGCATTCGTACCGAGTTTCGAATTATCCCGTCGCGAGCGGCCGCGGAGATGAACGAGCTACAGATTCCGGACTCCATCCTGCGAGCTTCTTCGGTCTTTTCCGTCAACTCTGCCGCCCACTGCAAACCTCCAGCGCCACGAGTGCATACATCTTCGCGGCATCGACGATGTCCTTTATCTCCACGAATCGCTCCACTGCGTCCGGCGCGCTCTTGCGCGGCATACCAAAAGTCGCCGCGGGAATTCCCACTTCGTTAAAAATATTAATGTCGCGCCACATACTGGTTTCAGCCGTGCTTACGGGCGGCGGCGGAGCGCCTCTAACGAGCAAATGCGCATTACGAATGGCATCGATCAAAGGCTCAACATTCTTGCCTTCGTAGCCTTTGCGCGCCATGAAACATTCGACTGTTCCGCCCAGTCCCACCGATTGGACAACGTCGCGCAGTTCCCGCTCCACCAGATTGAACTCCAGCGGCGGCGGCACCCGCACGTCAACATAGATGCTGCAACTTTTCGGTGTGGTGCTGGGCTTGTACGGCGCGCCGGCGCGAATCGCGCCGATACTGACTTTGGGCACCATTTTGCCGACGGGATATTCGATCGTGTGATTTCTCTCATATTCTACGGCCCACTTCTCGATGGCTTCGATGACCGCAATCATTTTGATCAGGGCATTGGGATTGTCTTTGAGCTCACCCCGTTCGGGTATTCTTGGCGTATAAAAACTTTTACCGTCCACAGTCACTTTAAAATAGGCGGCGCCTGCCTCGATCCAGGTGACGCCAAAATCGGTGGTTTCGGCGATCAAAGCGAAATCTCCGTTGATGCCGTGGGTCACTGCGTGGCGGCTGCCATAACCTTTGCCGATGAATTTCGCGCCGCGGAATTCATCCACCGGCCCCATGCCGATCTCGCCGACTACCATCGTCATGAGGATATCGCCGGCCAAACCAATGCCGCTGTTTTTGATGGCTTTGGTCGCGATCATGAACGCCGCCATCGGGCCGCGATCGTTTTGCACCGCCAGGCCGAAGATTCTTTTCTTATCCTGATCGACTGATGCGGTGGGGCCAGGTGGAGGTTCCTCATCGATGCGCATCGGCATGCCTTGTTCGGAATCCATATGGCTGTTGAAGATCAAACTCTTACCAAGCCCCGTGCCGCGCAGTATGCCGATCGTATTTGAGCGCCCTTCGGAAACCAGTTGCTGATAGGAGTTGTCAAAACCATTTGCCTTGAGCCATCGCAGCACGAAATCCGCCATCGGTTGCTCGTAGCCAGATGGCGCCTTGATATTTCCCATCGCGACAGCCAATTCGACCAACTCCTGTTCGTCGATTAATTTGAGGACCGCGTCCTGCTCCGTCGTTGAACCAGTCATCTATGCCTCCCTTATTTATTAATCTCCACGGCTGCTGAAGAACGCCGCCTCGCGTTGGTCTTTCGGCACCGCTCCAGCATTACCGCAGACATAACTGCCGGCTCAAGAAAAACCAAGGCAATGCGGATTGCTTTTACTTTGAGCAAAAGTGCATTAGTTCTGTCTCGAGGTTTAACCTGCGTGATAAAAATTCCTGCGCTCGAACTTCGCGATGTTTCATACGTCGGCAACGGCAAAGCAATTCTCCGGAATATCAACTGGTCGGTTCGATCCGGCGAGCATTGGGCC
>JAJONK010000052.1 GCA_021323355.1 Deltaproteobacteria bacterium | reverse complement strand
ATATGGGCTACGACATGCTTGCTCGTGGCGCCGAAATTTCCTGCGCGATGGCAGAAGATGGAATGGTCGTGGAGATTTGAAAACTACAAGGGCGGCTCTATCTGGCTTCCAACACTCTCGTTTTCGGGAATGATGGAATAGGGCAGGACAATGGCCCGATGGCCACTTTCTTTTAACACGTCCTGGAGTACCTCCTGCGCCTCCGAAAGCTCGGCGTAAGGACCCAAGCGGACACGATAAGAAGTCTCGCCTTTGTCGCTTAGCGCTGTTTTTTCGACAAAAGCATCAAAGCCTTTTTCCGAGAATGCCTTCAACAGAGCTTCTGCTCTGTGCTGCTCTCGAAATGAACCGACTTGCAGAACGTAACCGTCGCTAGAGGGTTTGAGCGCGGCCTCTTCCTGCGGCATTACTGCTAATGCGGATAATTTTGCCGGGTCCGGATTGGCTCGCTGTGCAGTTAGGGACTTCACAGCTGGTGTCAACGTATTAAGGACGTGGTAATTATCGAATCCGTATTCTAGAAGGCGTTTCGTATCACCCCAAAGATCGCGCGAGCCGAGTAGTGACACTATCAGGGTTACGCCATTTCGCTCGACCGCACCGACATAGCATTTTTGCGCGGCAAAGGTATAGCCTGTTTTGCCGCCGATCGCGCCATCGTAGTTCCACAAGAGCCGGTTGTGATTGCGCACTGAGATCAGCCGCGTCCGCGCGCTTTTCTTTCCGCGCGACAGCGATCTCACCGAACTCATTTTCGTACGCACAATTTCTCGGAACGTTGGATTTTTCATTGCGTACCTGAAAATTAACGCCAAATCACGAGCCGTCGAGTAATGATCCGGCGCAGTCAATCCATGCGGATTACTAAAATGCGTATTGATTGCCCCAAGATCATGTGCCTTTTTCGTCATGATTTCGGCGAATCTTTCCACAGAACCCCCGATGCCCTCGGCCAATACGACACTGGCATCGTTAGCGGAGGCTAGCAGCACCCCATAAAGTAGATCTTCAATACTGAGGGTTTGTCCCGGCTTAAGGTAAAGCTTGGAGGCAGGCACCCGGGTCGCAGCTTTGGAAACGGTTAGTCGTTCGTTGGATCGTTTCTGACTCTCAAGGGTCAGAATTGCAGTAAGTACTTTAGTCGTGCTGGCTGGTGGAAGCGGGGTGTCAGCATTTTTTTGATAAAGGATCTTGCCGGTTTTCGCATCCATTAGAAGTAGTGCGCGGGCGGATAAGTCGTCGTCTGGAGAAACTGCCCAGAGCAAAGAATTAGGCAGAAGCGCGGAGATAAACAGTAATCCCGCTATAGTCGTTCGTAAGTTCAATCTTTTCAGCTTCTTGGCCTCTCTTTCGGGCTTCTTCACTGAATGCGCTGGTCGCTCGGAAGCATCAAAATAGAACCAGTTTATATCATATCTCCCGGTCTCAGGATAGCTTTTTGTCCTCGAACTGTGTTCCATTAATACGAGCTGAAATTAAGAGCCCAGGATCACATCTTGGAGGGCGCCAATAAGCAATCTCCTTTTGCGCCGGAATTCGTCGAAGATACTGATGCAGGGCTCAGAGACTGCGTAGATCTAACTGAGATCTACTTCAAAATCTTAATCTGGGAGGGATTTTCCAAGACCATTTCCAACCCATATTGCGGATGATCCTTTATGTCCCCACGTAGCTCCACGTCCCTGCCATCAAACGCTTTTGGCGGTAGCTTCTGTTGCTCGAAAAGATCCACGGCCGACGCAAAGATGACCGCCGTCAGCGCGGACCGGGAAGGTCCGAAATTGAGAAAGTAAGTGTTGCTTTTGGCCGAATGGCCGACACGAAAAATTCGGCCGCGAATCCGCGCAGGCTTTCCGGCCAAAGCACGAATCTTTTCGACCTCGAGCGCCTGCAAAACAGGCGGTTCGACCGCTTGTTCATCAACCGGCAAACGCGTGAACTTGACGGCAAAGCTTGGAAGACCCGGGGACGGTTGAAGCCGCACCACATCTAACGTCGGGGATTCGTCGACTTGCGCGATCGGAGGATTCCAACGTTGATAAAGAACTAGGGTGAAGACTCCCGCAAAAAACGCGGCTATAAGTGAGATCGCGTATGTCGGCGCGAAGTCTTTCAAGATTTTCTCTCCCACAAACGCTCAAAAATCCGTCGGTATTCCTCTGCTAACGGCCCGGCATCACGAAAAAGTAAAAGATTTTCATCATTGGAGCTGTCGGCGGCGTGGGTCCAATTATAAGAGCCGGTAAACACGACACGGCGGTCGATGACGGCGAATTTCTGGTGCATCAGCCCGGCCTCTCGTGCCGCATTGGGCGCCTTGCTGCCTGAAAGACGCCGTACCGGAATTCTTTGGACCTCTAAAAATTTACCTTTAGACTTGTCATTGCGAGAATCAAACTCCCGATCAATGATGACCTGAACCATGAGACCCCGCTTCTTGGCTTGTACCAAAGCGCCAGCTAGTTCGTCGCTTGTGAACGCGTAGACGGCAACCAGAAGTTCTCTTCTAGCATTCTCGATTTCTCGTACAATATGGGTAGAGCACTTACCTTGGGGACTAAAACAAGCTTCCACAGCCATATCGGCGCTGGCGGAGGCAATGAGCGTAAAGAAAATTGCGCCTGCAATCAGGAATGGCAATGGCTTCATATTGCCGCCATCCGGTCGCCGTAACTTGGGACCGTCCGCCCTCCCAAGCACATCTGCAAAATCAGCCGTTCCATGACTAATTCCGGGTTTGCCCCGCTCGACTTCAAGAGCAGATCCGCATCGTGAATACCGCGCATGTGTGAAAGCAACTCGGGCAACGAAAATGTTTCAGCTCGCTGAAAACAGAGATAATCCGCGTACGGGTTGCGCGTCAGTAATGTCGTCCTCTGGTCGATGATCGCTCGCTCAAATTGCTTGTAGGTCATACCGCGCTTCCACCGGCCGCGCAAATCACTTTCGAGTATTTGCCGCGCAGATATAAGCTTCCGCACTTCAGCCGCGATGACGCTCAGTAATCTCAGTGGGTGATCACCTCCCGCGAGCAGACGAACTAGCTGGCAGAGAGCCGCTGTAGCGTCGCGCGCGGCAATAAACCGGGTAAGATCGAAAATCCAACCTTCGATTTGGTCCGTGAAGATCGTCTCAACATCATCAGCGCGGATCACCGCGTGTTCACCGACGTAGAGCACCAACTTATTCAGCTCTTGCTGAAGGGTGCGTAGATCATCCCCGGCGCGGAGCAAAATCAATTCGCGGGCTTTCGGGTCAACCCGCTTATTAGAGAGACTCAACTGCCGGTCAATAAATTCCCGCAGCTTGTCTCGGCTGATCTTGCCAAACCGATCACGCTCGAGACCAAGAAAAAATATCGCGCCGTTTTCTTCGAATTGCTTGTAAAGTCGAGTTCGCCGGTCGACTTGCGCTGCACTGAGGAGCAGAAAATCCCAGGACGGCAAACCTCCGTTCAATAGCTTCCGAATTGCGTTTTCTTCGGATTCACGGCCTTCTTTAAGCTCAAGTCCTCTGCCCTTACAGTATGCGACCAGCGCGTCGGCTGCTTCCCTGCCGTCATGATCTTGTGCCTGTAACAGCTCGCATACTGCTGCGTCCCTGGACGGTTCGAGCTGTTCCCATTGTTTTTGGCTCCAACCCTCGATCGCTAGTAAATTGAATAAAAGCTTAGCTGCATCATCTTTTTTGTCCTCGCTCCATAGCTGCATTATTTTCTCCCCAAGTTCGCTTTTATTCTCACGCGAAAGAAAGTAGGGCGCGCTTTCGACCCATACAAGCTTTTTTCCGGGCAAGAACGGGGGAGTCAAAAGCGACAATTCAATCTGATCCCATGCCGCTGAGCGGCCGTCGAACCGCTCAAGATTAAATTCTCTCTGGTCGGGGGGAACGACCACATCGATCAGCGCCTTGCAGGCCGATTGTACCTGCAGATCATCGCCAAATAGAAGCACCAGGGCCGGTCCACTACCATTTCCAACATCAGTTAGAAAATTTTCAAAATTTCGTTTCATGCTGTAGCTAAGGTTGGGGCGAAAAGGGTCGAGCTCTTTTGCTTGGCGCTACGCGGCATGATAATAATGACCTCACCACACCAGAGTTCCTACCAGCATTCCGGTCAATGTTTGGGAACCCACATCTGGTTTTTCTCACTCCAGGCATAATCTGACTTCCAAACTTTGAGTCCCATGGTGTATTTACCCCCAGATTTCGAAACGAAAATCCTCTCGTTGGAATGAGGAATCTCAACCCGGGCGATAATGAGCACCTTCTTTGAGATTCCCTTGTTGATCAAAATACGGTCACCGACGCGCATCGTCGGCCGATTATCTTTGCGAGCTTTCATGAGCGAAAAATATCACTGCCGGAGTGCTCAGGCAAATTTCTCTGACCTGAATGCATCTATGATGATCTAGAGCAGAGAGCCGTGAAGCTATGCAGCTGATGTTCAGCAGCGCCTACGTATGCCCTTGAAACCTGTAAGGCTCCACAAGCTAGATTCTTATTAGGAGCGACCCTTGCCTTGACAATCTCCAGCCCCTCTCCTATAGCTGGTTCGATTTAGTTTCGCCATCGAATTTAGGACGAGCCATAGCAATTCTCAATATTCTAATAGGTCACGGCGGAAATCTGTAGCGCGCAGTATCATGCCGGCGCAGAGCGGAGGTTCATGCCTGTACTTGGGTGTCTCGACTTGGCTGTCACGTACAGACTTAGGTGAATAAAAATTCCCAAAGTCCTTGGGCGAATGCGTCAAATTGTTTGGATTTACCATCAACTAGAGTGGCATGCCCTAGCGTATTCAATCAGCAACTTTGGCTCTGAGCATAGCCTAATGGAGAGCGAGCTCTCATGCGCTATGCGCCGCGCCTGTAGCATCCGTGCAGAAACCAAGATCGGATTCGGCGAGAATGGAACCGGCGAAAATCCTTGCAAGCTTCTCAGCCTAACAACTAAAGACGTTCCACATCGATTTCTTCGGAGGCAATTATGCGCTTTGTGACTTTTACTCGAAAAAATGAACAACGCCTCGGACTGATGGGGCCACAAGATCAAATCATCGATCTGGCGGAGATCAATCGCCGTTTTTTGAAAAACGCCAATGCCTCCTACCTGGCGAGCATGCAAGCCTTCATCGAAGGCGGTTCTAAAGCAATTCAGGTTGCACGTCAGGCCGACAAATTTGTTGCCGCTAAAAACATCGCGGATCAAAAGAAACTCGCCGCTGTAGGGGCGTTACTACGGCCCAATCAGTGTAAAATTATTGCGCCCATTCCGGCGCCGAAGAAGAACGTCGTCATGCTCGGCATCAATTACCGGGAACATGTTGACGAAGGCGCCAGAGCGCGCTCGCTTGACATAAAATATCCGGATTACCCGGTATTTTTCACCAAGCCATCAACTAGTGTCATCGGACAGTTCGGCAAAGTCATCCATCATAAAGTCACTGAGAAACTAGATTGGGAAGTCGAATTGGCCGTGGTTATCGGCAGGCGAGGCCGTGATATTCCTAAAGAGAAAGCTTACGACTACGTTTTCGGTTACACTGTATGTCTGGATATGACCGCGCGTGAACTACAACGTCAGCATGGGCAGTGGTTCAAAGGAAAATCGTTGGATACTTTTTGTCCTATGGGACCTTGGATCGTTCACAAAAGCGCCCTTAAAGATCCGCAGCAAGTGCAGCTTATCTGTCGTGTCAACGGTGAAGTGATGCAAGACGGCAACACACGAGACATGATCTTTGATATAGCCACGACCATAGAATCACTATCGCAGGGGTTAACCCTTGAGCCGGGAGACATGATCAGCACAGGGACGCCTTCGGGTGTCGGATTTGCCCGGGTTCCGCCGGTGTACCTAAAGCCGGGAGATAGGGTGGAGGGGGAGGTGGAAGGTATCGGAGTTCTACAAGTCGAGATCGTTGCGCCTTAACAGCGCCCACCGGCTTGGTTACTTGGAAGATAACAGCTCCGTTCGCCATCTATTGAATAGTCACTTACCGGACGAGCGGTGAAGGGCGTAAAACCTAATTATAGGAAGCTCCCATTTCTGGAACGGAGTTGACTAGGTTTTCATGCTCTGTTAATGGTGCAACCAAGCTAGGGGTGTCTGCTTAAGTCGGACTGAGAGCCTGCCACCTGCAGGTAACCCTTCGAACCTGATCCGGTTTGCGCCGGCGTAGGGAAGCGTGAAAGTCATGGTCCCGTTTTGATTTTTTAGGCAGGCGGGACGAACTTGAGACCGTATTCCCAACCACCTTCCGGTGGTCAAAGTGAATACGGTTTTTTTATGAAGATCCATATCAACGGAGAAGAAAAAGAAATCGCCGAGGGGCTCAACATAGCGGGACTACTGGAGCAATTAGAACTTCGGCCGGGTCGGGTTGTGGTAGAGCTTAACCGCGCAATCATTTCGCGTGAGACGCAGGAATCGACCTCGTTGAAAGAGGGAGACGTGCTCGAGATTGTCCACTTTGTGGGTGGAGGCTAAAGCTATGCAAGATGTATTTAAGTTGGGCGAAAAGTTCTATCAGTCACGGTTGATCGTCGGAACGGGAAAGTACAAGAACTTTGAAGAGACCAGGAACGCGATCGAAGTCTCTGGAGCTGAAATTGTCACGGTTGCAGTACGTCGGGTGAACATCACGGATCCTCACAAGGAAAATCTGCTCGACTACCTCAGTCCAAACAAATACACGATTCTCCCGAACACCGCCGGCTGTTACACTGCTGACGATGCCGTTCGTACGTGCCGTTTAGCGCGAGAAGCGGGTGTTGGCAATATGGTAAAGTTGGAAGTAATAGGTGATGATAGAACCCTTTTTCCAGACGTGCCTGCTACTTTGGAAGCCGCCAAGGTTCTGGTAAAAGAAGGATTCATCGTGCTTCCGTATATAACCGACGATCCAATCACCGCTCAAAAACTTCAAGACATAGGTTGTGCCGCAGTCATGCCGCTGGCTGCGCCCATCGGCTCCGGATTAGGCATCCGCAACCCTTACAATATTCGTATCATTCTCGAACAAGCCACGGTTCCAGTTATCGTTGATGCAGGCGTCGGAACTGCTTCGGACGCGGCGATCGCCATGGAATTGGGCTGTCATGGAGTCTTGATGAACACAGCCATTGCTAGCGCCCGAGATCCGATCCTCATGGCAGAGGCGATGCGCCTCGGTGTCGAGGCCGGCCGCAAAGCTTTTCTGGCTGGTCGTATCGGCAAGAAACTCTACGCCACCGCTTCCAGCCCTCTCGAGGGCATTTTGCCTTGAGGCACCGCAAGTGCCAAAGCCCGATTTCAAGTTGTATCTGATCACCGATCGAACTCAGACCAAAGGACGTGACTTACTCTGGCTACTAGAGCAAGCTCTCGATGCCGGCGCTAAAGCGATCCAGCTAAGGGAAAAAGATCTCGCTGGCCGGGATCTGTTCTTATTGGCCGAGAAAGCCAGCAAACTTTGTCAAAATTACGGTTCCTCATTGTTTGTCAATGAACGTGTCGACATTGCCTTGGCCGTGAACGCCGCGGGAGTACAGTTAGGAAAAGCCTCAGTGCCCATCGCCCTCGCGCGACAACTGTTCGGAGCGCAAAAAATGATTGGAGTGTCGACGCATTCTCTTGATGAAGCCTTAGAAGCGCAACAGCAAGGCGCGGACTTCCTCTTATTTGGACCGGTTTATTTTACCCCGTCCAAAGCCACCTATGGCGCGCCGCAAGGTGTAAACAAACTAAAAGAAATCGTGGAGAAAATCTCACTGCCGGTTTATGCTATCGGCGGTATCAATATGGAAAATATTCTCGATCTCAGATCGATCGGTGTTTCTGGGGTAGCGCTCATTTCTGCAATCATGAGTTCCGATGCTCCCAAAAAAGCAACAAGCGACCTTTTGCAAATGATTGGGAGCGCGTGAAAGAGACTGCGCAGCAAGTCTTGGACTATCTCACAGGATCGCTGCTGGTGACCTTGGCCGTGGCATTCGTCGCCGGCTGGGCTGCCAGCAAGACGGTCGCAAGCGAGTGGCGTTCAGGGGTTATCGTGTGGCTGTTCGTAGGTGTGGCCGGTTTATTCCTCAGCCAGTTCATATTGCTTTTCTCTGGTCTGCAGGATTATATTGAGGGCATCTCTGAATTCCGAATCTTGTTTGATCTAATCGCCGCTTACGTTGCATCATTTTTTATCGCGGCTTTGATTCACTTCGTAAGACCCCTCTAGCCACCCTAGCTCAGTTGGTAGAGCAACTGATTCGTAATCAGTAGGTCGCCGGTTCGACTCCGGCGGGTGGCTCCAGTCTTTTCAGCATCTTAGAACCCTGTCCACGTAGAATCATTTGCTCTAGCAACTGTATTTGTCCGCCTTTTGTCCGTGACATTCTCATGCAGTTTCCCTCAGTACGCTTACCGATGGGATCTTCGGTTGACCATCCAGGTGTGAGTGGAGCTTTTCAATGGCCTGGCTTAAATGGGCTTCAGTGACGATGTTATATCGTCGCAGGCAGCTCTGGTCTTGTGTCCCGTCAACGTCATTGAAAACTTCTCTGTAGTACCTGCTCTGGTGAGATTCCCGAGAGCTGTGCGTCTAAAATCATGAACGAATTTTTTTCCAACCGATGCTGACAATAGCGCCGATTTCCAAGCCTTTCTGAAGTCTCCTATTGATTTGCCATTCTTGTGAAATACTGCGTTACAGTCGAGTCTACGGTTAGCATGTGCTCTGCGTACAATTTCGAGAAGCTCATTCTGAAGAGGCAACAGTCTACCCTTCTTGTCTTTGCTGATTTCAGGTCTAAGTCTCACGACCTTACCCGCAAGATCTACATCGCGCCACTCTAGAGCGCGCATCTCGCTTACTCGCCATCCAGAAAGATAAAGAAACGTTACAGGATCTTTGAGGTAGTCAGTTAGACTAGGTCCGGCATGGTTGAACTTATTTGATTTTGTGACGAGACTGCTTTTCTTCCGGTCAGGGGGAAATCCCCCCTTCAGCGGTAGCGGCAGGTCTAGCCAACGGCTTTCATCATCCATGTGCTCAAGATCGAGCATCATGTTACGTGCTCCTTTCGTAACTCTGATCAGTTCATCTAGTTTTAGGTGTATTGTTTCAGTGTCGCGGTTCTGCGTTTTCTGGATGAGAAACACCATCAGAAAAGTGATTATCGTGGTTCCGGTATTGATCACGAGCTGCCAAGTATCGCTGTAACCAAACAGCGGCCCTGAAACTCCCCAGATGATTATGGTCAGCAAAGCAAGAGTAAAGCTGATGGGATGTCCGGCAGCTTCTGCTATCCACTTTGAAAGTCGGTAAACCAGGCGAGCGGCTTTTCCATGTTGATCTCCTTTCCAACATCATAAAACAAGCTTTAACGACTGCACCAGCCATCAACGACTGATGACATTCGCCAGTGCTTACGAGAATCCCAGGTATGTCGATGTTTAGGATTGGCTAACAAAAGGTTTGTATTAAAAAATCGATAGCGGAAAATAAAAACTTGAGGGTAAGAGATGACCAGGTTGTGCCTCTATGGAAGTGAGATAGGTGAACACTAATATCCCTGGAGCTTTGCGCCACACGCTCAACAAATTTCTTCAGCAAAGCGGCTCACTTTTCTGTCAAAAGTGTACATTTTTGTCAATTTTTGATGTTCTTCGGATCAAAGCCTGCCCTCAATTGTCAAGAAATCTACTAAGTTACCATTGGTTCGTTTATTGCTCGCCTAGCGGGGCAAATAATCCGAGAGAGGAAGGACTCATCATCGATACGACGACTATTGATCTAAGCGAATTGCGCAACCAAGTGGTTGACCGGAAATTGAGGACAAAAAGCTCAATGGAGCTTACAAGACGTTGATCGACCAGAGTTTTCTCCGATTCAAAGTATCTCACAGCTTGCTTTACGCAGCACAACAATCCAAAGAACGGCTGGATCGAGTGCTGAAAGCAATGGACTCAAGCAAGGTAAGCCATGAAGTATCAGCTACTCCTGTGGTTGCTAAGAAGCGTCCGGTGCTTGAGTCGTCGAAAAGGGCAGCAGGTATAATATGCGATCATTGCGAAGGTATACTCTTCAATAAAAAGCATACCGCGTGTGGACGGAAGACGATGTAGTGATCTTGCTAGATATGGTCGTATGCTACGCTTGTAAATTGGAGGCGCAGAAACTCGGTCTCAAGACTGAACGAGTTAAAGATCGGTATGCCACCAAAGCTAAGTATCCTAAATAGAAAAATGATTCTCAGGTGGTCCGCTGATTGCCTGGGCATGTCAGACTTCAGACGCCGATCTCGCTTTTCAAAGCAATTCTTATTGGTTGTGCTCTTCCTTAGAAGAAGCGCCAAGTGGAGGCGTCGTCAAATCAGCTTGCAATGAGGCTTTCCTCTCGTGCTCTACCCAGGATTTAGCAGCCTACCAGTCCGGCTTTCTCCGCATCTTCGAAACCATCGATTAGCACTGGTGAGGTCGTGACAAAATGGAACCGATAAATTCACCCAGTCTCATCTACGATTGAATCACTTACTGAATGTTTGATTCCTCTTCGAGTCGACAACACATTGGCCACGGCAAACAGTAAGTCGGAGACGCTTCAGACCCGCGCTTCAAAAACAAATTAGGAAGGCAGCAACGGCCTGCCAATCACCTTCTGAATTCTCGCCAGTAACTCTTCCAATGAGAGCGGTTTGATAAGACATGGTACTCCGAACTCCCTGATCGCTTTAGTATGAACGGAATCATCAGCGGTCATCAGAAAGAAAGGAGTTAGAGGGATTGTCGAGAGAATGCGCCGCGCAAGGGCTAAACCGTCCATTTGGGGCATCTTAAGATCGGAAAGCACAAGATCGTATCGGGATTGACTAAAAAGCTCCAGAGCCTCTAATCCGTCTTTTGCTCCTGCGGTTTCATAGCCGTGACGGCCAAGAAAGTACCTTAGCCTCGACGATCAATATCTTGGTCATTGCTGCTTACCCTGACAGCATGTCAGTTGATGAATCAATCGGGATCGAGCTTTTGATCTTTGATCACTTCTTGGCCGTGTTTGACAAATTCTATCTGGCAGTCTGTCTTCCATCTCAATTTCCGATCAGCAGTTTTGATTTTATTACGTTCTTCCATTTCATCCTCTGGCTAACTTGCTACACCACCGAGGAAGCGGAGGATGTTCAATATTAGACCTGTGCCCAAGATCCAGCGTCTGCGCTTTACTAGCGACGCCGTCATTAAATAGAAGCTCGAATGTTATCCGCGCTACTCCTACGCAGGCTTAATCGAAATACTCTGGTCGCATATCATTGTTTTTTTCTTTCGTCTGTCAGCTATAGTACTTCAACTTCCATTGCGGCGGCACCTATCCTGCTGCGACCGAAGAATTAAGATCAAGCCGCTTATCGACCCAGGTCTTTCCAGCTTCAATCGCGCACATTTCCGCCTCCTCCTTACTGTCAAACTGCTGAAACCAATTCTTGATCGGACGCAACTTCTGGCGATCATCCTCAAACCACGAGACGACGACCGACCAGGTCCACCGGTGTGTGAATTTGTGAGGAGCTGTAGAAACGACGATACGGTGATTCTTATACAACAGGCTGGCCATCCAGGACTCCTAATTCAAGCTATCGGTCCTGGCTGGCCGTTTAAGCGCGAAAGAAAAGCGGTTCAAAGATCATCCTACGTCCGTTATGAAGGTTTGTCGAGAGCAAAATTAAGTATCCGCAAGACATCCGGTGAGCACAGCTGACAGGCAGTGGCGAAATTGATTTCGATCATTAGGATCAAACTAGACGAGGACGGATGTTTTTGTCGCTGGAATAAGATTTTGGAAACGAGCTTAGCCGTATCCAACCTTAAACCTTAATTTGCGCGCTCAGCGAGGTATTCGCTTGACAAGACGGCGCTCGTGCTTAGATTCTACTACAGTAGGGACCAGCCCACCGTCAGTACTTCGGTTAACTTTTCGCATTCATTCCGCCGCTAGGGTAAAGAGTTTCGGTTTTCGCACTTCTTTTCTGACGCAAGAGCAGAGGTCCCGGCTCATACTACGAAGCTTCTTTGGTTGCTGTGTGCCGGAGTGAAGTGACGCAGACGATCATTTCTAACGCCAGCAACTTGGGACGAACGATCGGGTTAGCAGGCAAACCCCAACGCCTCGACGAGACAGCTATGAGTATCGAAAAGAATCCAAATTCGGCCCGCGCAACAAAGAATTCAAAGCACGACCGCAACATGGCAATACGCAAATCTTTTCAAAACTGGTTAGCGGCTTCCCAAAGAGCGAAGACATTGCGGCTGCGCGGTTTTTACGTCTCGGTTCCCGCACCGCGTTTGGGTCATCCACAATTTATTCTTATCACTTCTAAAAGCGATAATCTTATTAAATATGAGCACTTCGGAAGTACCGAAGACTGAACAGCAGCTCACTCCACCTCCAAAGCGTATAGGTGCTTTGAATCCCCAAAATACAAAACAAAACGAGGGCGCGTTAGAAGTGTCTAATCTTAGACAGCAATCAATGATTGACTAGGCCAAGGTAGTCTATGGAGGGAAAAAGCCATGGACCATCGTTCTAACCGGCCAGCCACGGTCTCAACATGGGAGTTCCGTGCATGACTGCCTCAATGTACAAGAAACATACTTTGTTCTCTCGACCATACTACGATGATGAGCTTGAAGTCTGGATGCCCTACGCTAGTGTTGTTCAGGACGTTTTCATCGATGGTAACCAGAACAACTTTTATTATCATGAAATGAAGAACCTCAATCAGAGCTTCGAGAGAGAAGAACAAGCTTTATGTTTCGGCTTCATCAGTGGTCGCGGTTGGATTGACGAACATCTCTCCCATGTGGCAGTGAAGTCGAAGACTATCTACGCTCGTTGTGCGGTCTTGTTGTTGCTTTCTATGCAGCTACCGGACCTGGCAGTCAGAGACATCGAAGATCGATCCGAAGCTTTGCGGTCCAGGATTATGGAACTACTCGCGTCGTAGCGCACTGAGCGTCCCAATGCCGGATTCGCCGAAGAGAGAGGCGGCAATAGTGTTGTCGTGCGGTTCAATGGCCGGGAAGAAAACCTTCACTCGTTATGGGACACCGCACTGG
>JAJONK010000497.1 GCA_021323355.1 Deltaproteobacteria bacterium | reverse complement strand
CAAGCCTGGCCGTTGGCGGTGCTGGTAGATTCCGCTCTGGGAACACCGAGCACTGACAACTGGATGCACCGGCTATTTTTGACACCGCTGCCGGAGGATCCGGTAAGGCGCATCATCGGCCTGGGGATCATGGCATTGCTGCTGCGGTTTGCCCATGAGTTAATCGCCATGGCGCGCCGCCTGCTCACTCCGCGCGTCCACTACAATGGTTTACTGCGAGTGCGCGGTGATTTGTATCGCAAGTTGCAAGGGATGCATCTCGATTATCATCGTTCACGGCCAATGAGCGACTCTCTGTTCCGGCTGACCACCGATACTTTGGGGTTTCAGGCGGTGCTTACGGTCATGATCAACCTACTTGTGGCCGGCATCACGCTCCTTGTGATCGTCGGATTACTGATGGGAAGGAACGGCGCGTTGACCTTGATCGCTTTGTCGATAGCGCCACCGCTGATGTGGGTCAATGTCATCTTCGGGCGCCGGCTCAGCGAGAAGACGCGAAAATCCCGAGAGTCTGATAGCGCGTTTACAACCTCGGTACAGCGTTCCATGTCGGCCATCGTTCTTACCCAAGCGTTCGGGCGCGAAGAAGATGAGTACCATCGCTTTGGCACCAGCGCGCGGCGGTGCGTGCGCGCCTGGTTCGGTATCCACCGGCAGGAAGTGGCTTATGGTTTGAGCGTGGGCGTCATTCTTGCCGTCGGAGCATCGCTGATTCTGACCTACGGCGGGGTGCTTCTGCACCGGCGTCAATTGACGCCGGGCGAACTGATGATCTTTATGACCTATCTCGGGATGATCTACGATCCGTTGTGTCAGATAACCGGCTTCAGATTCAACCTCGAGAGCGGCCTGGCCGGAGCCCGACGCGTATTCGAAGTGTTTGATCGCGACGCGCTAGTTACCGATGCAGATGACGCAACTTTCCTGCCCCTCCAGCCGCGCAGCTTGATCCTAGAGGCGGTCGGGTTCGAATACTCTTCCGATCAAAAAATTCTCCAGCGCATCGACGTGAACATCGAACCCGGGCAAAGCGTCGCGTTTGTCGGCTCGAGCGGCGCCGGCAAGAGCACTCTGCTCAACTTGTTATTACGCTTTTACGATCCGACCACTGGAACGGTGAAGCTGGATCAGCATGATCTGCGGCAGATAAAGCTGAAAGACATCCGTCGTCATATCGCCTTGGTCTTGCAGGACAGCGTGATCTTACCGACGACGATCGCCGAGAACATTGCTTATGGTTGCCCGACGGCGACACTCGAACAGATCCGCGAGGCGGCGCGCCTGGCAGGCGCGGCCAACTTTATAGAAGCATTGCCAGATCAGTACCAAACAGCATTGCTCGACTCAGGTATGAACCTTTCGGGCGGCCAGCGCCAAAGGATCGCTCTGGCGCGGGCGCTCCTCACCAAAGCGCCGATCCTAGTGCTCGACGAACCCACCAGCGCTCTGGACTCCGAACACGAGCAAGTCGTGATCGACACCTTGAGTTCTTTGAAAGCCAAGCACACGGTCGTGCTGGTCAGCCATCATATCGCTGCCGTGATGAGCTGCGATCGCATTTACGTTTTGGATCAAGGAATGATCGTCGAACACGGCAACCATCAAGAACTGCTCCGGCGAGGCGGCATCTATGCCGCGATGGCCAAGCAGCAATTACGCACGGATTTTCCCGTGTTTCCCGAAGCCGCCTAGGATGGGCGATTTCCTGCCGGAGGAAACTGGTAAAGCTCCTTCGCGCGCCAAAGCTGGTGCGGCGATTTAGCTTATTCATCCGCCAGATCCAAGCCAAGTAGAAAGCCGAAGAACACTGGCGCAAATCGGTGCGTGATTCTGCAAACGATAAGATGCGTTTGGAACATCGCTCAGAAGCGGCCTTCTTTTTCCAACTTTTTTACAAACCGATCATCGACGAGATCTTCGGCCTTTAACCGGCGAATTTTGTCGTTGGTGAGACCGAGGAGCCGGATGACGTTGCGTATGCCGTCAACCGTCGGATAGATGCGTCGGTCATACAACAAAGGCAGACTTTCGTAGCCTTCGATAGCTTGCTCCACTTTGGGCAAGCGAAGTCCCTTGGCGAGGCTTTTGAGAACCGCCGGTTTGTTTTCCGGTTGAGCAATGAAGGCCATCGCATCCACCACGCTGCGGAGAACGCCTTCGACCACTTCCGGGGATGCCTTGATGAAGCTGCGCTTGGTCAATACGCCGGTGCTTTGAAAAGGGATCGGCAACTGCGCCAGGTCGGCAAGATTGGTAAAGCCGCGGCTTTTAAGCGGCGCGGCAAAGGTATAGCCGACATGGGTTGCCGCGATGCTGTCGTTGATGAGCGCTTGGCTGCGCACCGATTCATCACCCAGGATACGAAAGCTAATGCCATCACGTTTGGCGTCTAGTCCCCAATACTCGAGAGCCAGGGTCGTGAACATCCAGCTGCCGCCGCTCGCACTGGTGACGCCTATGACTTTGCCCTTCAAGTCAGAAGGCAGTTTTATTTTGGGCGAGGCCATGATGTTACCGATCAGCTTATTGATCAGGCCGGCGACGAACACGAGATCAGTCCCTTCCGCGGCAGAACCGAGCACCGCGCCGGTGACAGAGCCTTCGTGGAGCTGGGTATCGCCGCCGGCGAGCGCGGCCATGCCGACAGGACCATTGCGGACATGAACAAATGATAAGTCCAAGCCATAGCGCCGGAAGATACCTTGATCCTGGGCTACGTACATGGCCGCCTCGCGCTCGCTAAACGAGCCGGTGGTCATAACGACTTTAGTTAATGGTTGGGCCGCATGCGCGTTTCTAGCAGTAATCCCACCCAACAAAACTACGATAATGAAAGCACCTGAGAGCGCTTGCCTCATAGCATCCTCCACGATCTGTCGTATCGAGAACGTTGCGACACTAGAGAAATCAAACTAAGGCGTCAAGTAAAAGCACAACGGATAGCTTTTACGACCTGATTAGTCCTTACGGTGCTGCTGCGTTCA